>CAIZKE010000196.1 GCA_903933475.1 uncultured Alphaproteobacteria bacterium
GCCTCCCAGGAATACGCCTCGGCCGTGAACCGCAAGGCCCTCCGGTCCCGGGTCATCGATCTCAAATTCCTCGAGGAAAAGGACGGCAGTTCCAAGATCATCAGCTTTTTCGCCAAGCGGGCGAGGGGCGCCCTGGCCCGCTTCGCCATCGACAACCGGATCGAGCGGGCGGACGACCTGAGGGCCTTCGACCGCGACGGCTACCGCTTCCAGGCCGGGGAGTCCTCGGCCGATCTCTGGGTCTTTTCCCGGCCCCAACCTGCGCCCGCCGGCGCCGACAAGGAGTAGGCCCATGGCCGTCGACTACAAACTCGAAGGCCACGTGGCGGTCATCACCGGCTCGACCAGCGGCATCGGACAGGCCCTGGCGACCGCCCTGGCCGAGCAGGGGGTCAACGTCGTCCTCAACGGCCTGGGCGACCCGGCCAAGATCGAGGCTGACCGCCAGGCCCTGCAGGCTCGGACCAACTCGGCCGTTCGCTACCATCCCGCCGACATGACCCGGCCCGAGGAGATCAAGGACCTGATCGCCTATGCCGTCCGCGAGTTCGGGCGCCTGGACATCCTGGTGAATAACGCCGGCATCCAGCACGTGGCGCCGGTAGACGAGTTCCCGGAAGAAAAGTGGGACGCCCTGATTGCGGTGATCCTGTCCGCTACCTTCCACGCCAGCCGGGCGGCCATTCCCATCATGAAGGCCCAGGGCCGGGGGCGGATCATCAACATCGCCTCCGCGCACGGCCTCGTCGCCTCGCCCTTCAAGGCGCCCTATGTGGCGGCCAAGTTCGGGGTGGTGGGCTTCACCAAGGGCCTGGGCGTGGAACTGGCCCGCACGGGCATCACCGCCAACGCCATCTGCCCCGGCTATGTGAAGACCCCCCTCATCGAGGCCCAGATCGTCGACCAGGCCAAGACCCGCGGCATCTCCGAGGACCGGGTGCTGGAGGACGTCATCCTCGCCGCCCAGCCCACCAAGAAGTTCGTCGAGTACGAGCACCTTGCGGGCATGCTGCTCTACCTGGCCTCTGACGTCGGCGCCTCCGCCACGGGGGCGGCCCTGTCCGTGGATGGCGGCTGGACCGCAACCTGACGACGCAAGGTACCTTTCCAAAAAAGGTACCTTGCCATGCCAGATACCTTGCGATAGATACCTCTTCATCAGAAGGAGGCATTTGTCTTGCCCGAAGCCGTACAGGTTCAGCTGAAGAGGGGGGTCCTGGAGCTATGCGTCCTGGCCCTGCTCTCCCGCGCCGATGCCTACGCCTATGACATCGCTGCCCGCCTCGCGGTGGCGATCGACATGGGCGAAGGTACGATCTACCCCCTCATGCGCCGGATGCAGTCCGATGGACTGGTCGACACCTACCTGGTCGAAAGCCCCTCCGGCCCCCCCCGCAAATATTACCGGCTGACCCCTGTGGGTCGGACCAGCCTCTCCGCCCAAAAGGCGGAGTGGACGGCCTTCTCAGCAGCTGTCGGTGTAATCCTTGGAGACGAAAAATGAGCCGTGAGCTCTTCCTGGGCCGGTTAAGGACCGGCCTCGCCGGCCTGCCGCCGGAAACCATCTCGGACTTTGTGTCCGACTACGCCGCCCACTTCGACGAGGGCGTCGCCGCCGGCCGCAGCGAGACTGACGTTGCTGCGGGTCTTGGCGATCCCGCCCGCCTGGCGCGGGAACTGAAGGCCGAAGCCGGCCTGAAGCGCTGGGAGGCCGAGCGCAATCCTTCCGCCGCAGCAGGCGCCATCTTCGCCGTCCTCGGGTTGGGCGTCGTCGACGTCCTGATCCTGCTGCCCATCCTGCTGCCTATCCTCGGCACGCTTTTGGGCTTTGCCATTGCCTCGGTGGTGGGATTCGGGGCCGGGGCCTTTGTCTTCGTCATCGGCGCCTTCGCCGGTGTCGCACGGGATGTCGCCGCTGCCATGCTGGCAGGTCTCGGTGTCATGGCCGGCTTTGTCTCGCTGGGTGCCCTGACCGCCCTGGTCACCATCGGCCTGGTCAACGCCCTGGTCTGGTACGGCCGCCTGCACCTGAAGCTTCTCAAGCCTGCCCTTGAAGGCGGGGAGGTCCGCTCATGATCCGCACACTCGCCATCATCGCCGCCGCAGGCTTCGTCCTGTGCATTGGTGCCCTGTCCGCCGCCATCGCCTTCGCCGGGGGCCCAAGCGGCCTGCAGGACAGGTTCAGCCAGATTACCAAGGAGATGGACCTCTCCATCGATTCCGATGACGGATCCGAGATCATCCTCGGCGACTCCGGGCCGCGGGCCACCCGCAAGCTGGCCTGGGACGGCACCGACACCCTCGATATCGACGCCTTCGCCGACGTGACCTACGTCCAGGGGGCCGCCCGCAGCGTCAGCCTGGAGGGGCCCGCCACCCTGCTCGACAAGATTACGATCAAGGACGGCCGGATCGACTTCGACGGATCCCGCTGGAATGGCGGCGCCCTCAAGGTGGTCATTGAGGCGCCCGGGGTCACCCGCTTCGACATGGGTGGCGTCCAGGACCTGAAGATCACCGGTTACGACCAGGACACACTGGAGATCAGTCTCAGCGGTGCCGGGCGCGTCACGGCCAGCGGCAAGGCCCGCAAGGCGAGCCTCGATATCTCAGGTACCGGCGCGGCCAACCTCGCCGCCCTCGAGATCGAAGAGGCCGAGGTTGACCTCTCCGGCGCGGGCAAGGCGACCCTGGGTCCGAAGCAGTCCGCGAAGATCAACGTGTCCGGGATCGGCGAGGTCGAGCTCACCCGCCGGCCTGCCCAGCTGGAGCAAAACATCTCCGGTGCAGGCCGGGTCAGCCAGCCGGGTCTTCCCGGCTAGGGCCCGAGGCGCTATCTGGGGCGGAAGGGGAGACCTCCATGAAACCTTCCGCCCTTTTCCTCGTCCTGATCCTGCTGGCCACGCCCGCCGCCAGCCTTGCGGCCCCGGCTCCCGTCACCCGCCAGCCCGTGGACGTCGCCGCCCATTACTCCGGCCAGTGGCTGGAAATCGCCCGCCGGCCCATGCTGATCACCCGGGGCTGTGTGGCGGCGACCACCGACTACACGCCGCGCGCCGATGGCGGGGTGGATGTCCTCGACGCCTGTTACCGGGATGGCAAGCGAGTGGAGATCGCCGGCAAGGGCGAGATCCTCGACCCCGGAACCCAGGCCCGCCTGAGGGTGACCTACAATCCCTTCGTGGTCTGGGAGTATCAGGTCCTCCACCGGGATCCGTCGGGCGCCTGGTTCATCTCGTCGGACCCGAAGTTCCGCAACCTCTTCATCTTCGCCCGCCAGCGGCCGACCGAGGCCGAGCAGAAGGTCATGGTCGAGAAGGCCGCCGCCCTCGGCTACGACGTCGGTCAGCTGGAATTTCCTGCCCTCGATCGCTGATCCGGGTTGACGCCCGGCCTCTCCTTGCGGTCCTTCATTCCCGACACAAACGGGAGGATGACCCATGGCCTATCGGCCTTTTGATCTGACGGGAAAGGTGGCCCTGGTCACCGGTGGTAATGGCGGTATCGGCTTCGGCATGGTCGAGGCCCTGGCTCAGGCCGGGGCGGACGTGGTCATCTGGGGCTCCAACGGCAAGAAGAATACCGCCGCCGCCGAGGCCTTGAAGGACTCCGGCGTCCGGGTCCTGACCCAGGTCGTCGACGTCGCCGACGAGGACGCCGTGCGCGAGGGCATGGCCGAGGCCGTCCGCCAGATGGGCCGGATCGACACGGTGGTCGCCAACGCCGGCATCGGCGGCGGTGCCTCCTCCTTCTCCGACTTCCCCACCGAGACCTACCGGCGCGTGCTGGCGGTCAACCTGGACGGCGTCTTTTTCACCTTCCGGGAAGCCTGCAAGCACATGGTCGAGCGGGCCAACGAGGGCGACAAGGCCGGAGGCTCCCTGGTGGTGATCTCCTCGCTCTCCGCCTACGATGGTGCCCCGCGGAACGAGGCCTACGCCGCCACCAAGGGGGCGGTGATCTCCATGATCCGCTCCATCGCCGTGGAGCACGCCCGTTACGGCGTCCGCGCCAACGCTGTCCTGCCGGGCTGGATTGCCACCGACATGACCGCCGGTGCCCAGGGCAATGACAAGTTCAACGACGCGGTGATCCGCCGCGTGCCGGTGCGCCGCTGGGGCCAGCCGGCGGACTTCGGCGGCATTGCCGTCTACCTGTCCTCGGACGCCTCGGCCTTCCATACCGGCGACAGCTTCCTGATCGACGGCGGCTACGGGATCTTCTGACCCCGGCGGAGTCAGACCCGATCGAGGGCCTGGACCACGTCCTCGGCCAGGTCCTCGGCGTCCTCCAGTCCGACGCTCATCCGTACCCAGCCCTCGGTAAGGCCGATCTCCAGCCGCTCGGACTCCGACAGGGACCGGTGGGTGGTTGTGCTGGGGTGGGTGGCCATGGACTTGGCGTCGCCCAGGTTGTTCGAGATGTCGACGATCCCCAGGGCGTCCAGGAAGGCCCAGGCCCGCTCCCGCGTTCCCAGGTCGAAGGCCACGACACTGCCGGGCCCTGTCATCTGGCTGGCGATGAGGTTGGCCTGGGGGTGATCCTTCCGACCGGGGAAGACTACCCGGCTGACCGCTGGATGACTGGCCAGGGTCTCAGTGACCTTGCCGGCATTGTCCGACTGGCGCCGCACGCGCAGGTCCAGGGTCTCCAGGCCCTTCAGCAGCACCCAGGCATTGAAGGGTGACAGGGCCGGGCCGGTGTGACGCAGGATGTCGCGGTAGGCCTCGGTCATCAGCTCGGCACTCCCCAGGATGGCACCGCCCAGCACCCGGCCCTGGCCGTCAATGTGCTTGGTGGCCGAGTAGACGACGATGTCGGCTCCCAGCTCGAGGGGCTTCTGGAAGATCGGGGTGGCGAAGACATTGTCCACCACCAGCCGGGCGCCGGCAGACCGCGACAGGGCGGCCACCTCGGCGATGGGGGTCACCTCCAGCAGGGGATTGGCCGGGCTCTCCACCAGAAAGGCCCGGGTGTTGGGCCGGACGGCGGCGGCCCAGGCGGCCGGGTCCGTGGCGTCGACGAAGGTCACGTCCACCCCGAAGCGCGGCATCCACTGCGACAGGATCCAGCGGCAGGAGCCGAACAGGGCCCGGCCCGCGACGACATGGTCGCCGGCCCGCACCAGGCCCTGCAGGGCCACGTGCACCGCCGACATTCCCGAAGCCGTGGCTCGGCAGACCTCGGCCCCCTCCAGCAGGGCCAGGCGGTCCTCGAACATCTGCGTCGTGGGGTTGCCGAAGCGCTGGTAGATGAAGCCCGGATCCTCGCCGGAGAAGCGCCGGTCGGCCGCCGCAGCGCTGTCGTAGGCGAAGCTCTGGGTCAGGTAGAGGGCCTCGGAGATCTCGCCATAGGGCGAGCGGGCCATGCCGCCACGTACCAGTCGGGTCTGGGGGCGCCAGTCCTTGGGGTCTTGGGGCATGAGCGGTCTCCGTATCAGAAGCCTGCTTCAACAGGGCCGGGCACCGCAGGTCAAGCGGCGGCTCGGACAGGGCTCCCGGACAGCCTTGCCAAGCGGGCTCCCGGCGGCGAGTGTCCCCCCATGTCCGAGACTTCGCCTGCGGGGATTCTGCCCTGCCAGACCCTGGAGGCCCTGATCGCGCAGGCGGCGATCACCGCCGCCCGTCCCTTCGACGCCGACCAGGTCCAGCCCGCCAGCCTGGACCTGCGCCTGGGCCGGCGCGCCTGGCGGGTCCGCGCATCCTTCCTGCCCCGACCCGGCCGCACCGTGGCCGACCGCCTGGCAGACGTAATCATGCACGAGATCGACCTGTCGGCCGGCGCCGTTCTGGAGCGGGGCTGCGTCTACATCGCCGAGCTTCAGGAGGCCCTGGCCCTGCCCGCCGGCGTCTCGGCCCGGGCCAACCCCAAGAGCTCCACCGGCCGGCTGGACGTGTTCGTGCGCCTGCTCACCGACCACCAACCGGCCTTCGACGACGTGGTCGACGGCTACCGGGGCCCCGCCTTCATCGAGATCGCGCCGCAGACCTTCTCGGTCCTGGTGCGAGCGGGTACCCGGCTCAACCAACTGCGCCTGAAGCGGGGCGAGCCCCCGCGCCTGTCTACGGTCAGTATCGGGGTCGACCTGGAAAGTGAGGCGATCGCCGGCTTCCGCGCCCGCCGCCACGCCGGGGTCGTCGACATGGACCGGGTGGGCGGCCACGACCCCAGGGACTTCTGGGAGCCCCTGACGCCCCGCCGCGGCGAACTGCTGCTGGATCCCGGCGAGTTCTACATCCTGGCCTCGCGCGAGGCGGTGGAGATCCCCGTCCTGCAGGCTGCGGAGATGACCCCCATCGACCCCTCCGTGGGCGAGTTCCGGGTGCACTACGCCGGCTTCTTCGATCCCGGCTTTGGCGCCGCCGAGGCCGGCGCCCGGGGTTCACGGGGTGTGCTGGAGGTGCGCAGCCACGAGACGCCCTTCCTGCTGGAGCATGGACAGACTGTGGCGCGGCTGGTCTTCGAGCCCCTGACCGAGCGGCCCACGCGCCTGTATGGCGAGGGCGGTGGCCACTACCAGAAGCAGGGCCTCAAGCTGTCCAAGCACTTCCGGCCCTGGAGCTGATCCGGGCGGCTCAGAGCCGGTCGCGCACGGGTAGATTCATGGCCGAGAAGCGGTCGTCCAGGTGCTCGATCTCCAGGAAGCCGGAGGATGCGCCAAAGGGCTTGTAGATCGAGAAGGTCTTGGCGACCCCCAGGGTGGCGGCGCTCTCCAGGGGCGAGATGAAGCTGCAGTCGCGGTCCAGCCAGTGGGGCTGGCTCATCCAGTAGGACAACTGGTCGCGGGTGAGGGCGTAGAATCCCGAGTGCGGATTGCGCGCCCGCTGGAAGACACCGTCGCGGCCGAAGGGCGAGCCGTAGAGGGCCTCCTCGTCGGGTACATGGGCCTTCATCGTCGTGGCGATGGCGGGGGCCAGGTCGCCGTCGATGTAGGTCTTGGGCGCATGGCCGGCGGGGTTCAGCTCGACCCGGTTGGGCATGAGCACCCGCCGCGGCCCAAAGGTGCGGTTGAACCAGACGAGCTTGTCGACGAAGGCCGGGTCGTTGATCTTCAGGTCGTCCTCGCTGAAGACGAACAGGTCGTAGAGGTTGCGCCAGCCGGCGAACAGGCCCTGGGCGGTGAAGCCCAGCATCCGCGGATCCTCAAGGTTGTGCTTGGCCACCCGCACGCCCATGGCCGTGCAGAAGTCCGGCGTCATCAGGTGCTTCTCGCCGGTGGTCGTGACCACGATGTCCACCGTGTCCTCGGACCGGGGCCCCATGTGGAAGGACCGGGAGCCCACGTCGAGCATGGCGCTGGGGCCGAAGTGGGCCCGCCAGCTGCGGATGGCGCCCTCCACCGCCGCCTTGCGGTCGGCCTCGCGGCTGGCGTCCGTCGAGGCGTGCCGGGGCTTGGCCTCGCCAGAGAAGTAGTGTGCGAAGATGACCAGGATGCGCATGGAGACCCGCCGTCAGATGTCTCCTGCTTCCTACAGGCCGCCGCGGCCGGGGGAAAGGCGCGGTCTTGAGCCCGGCCGTCCCGGGCTGTAAGGGAGAGCCCAGCGCGGGCGTAGTTCAGAGGTAGAACGCAAGCTTCCCAAGCTTGATGTCGGGGGTTCGATTCCCCCCGCCCGCTCCAGTCCCTTCCCGCAGCGGGAGTCCCACAAATCCGGCATCTTGCGGCCGGATCAGGGCGCGCCGGCCCGCATCGCCTTCAGAATGTCGGCCCAGGAGGCCAGCTTGAAGTTCTGGGCGGCCGGAGCGTTGTCACCGTCCTGGGCGATGAAGAGCCCCTCAGGATAGGTGCGACCAAAACGGCCCAGGGCCAGGGCGATGCCGTCCGTCTCCTCGGTGGCGCCGAGGGCTCCGCCAGAGATTCGGAATCGGCCTGCGGGCGCAAGGTCGGGCAGGCGGTAGAGGGCGTAGGCGTTGTCGCCCTGGCTGGAGACCACCAGCCAGCCCCCGGTCCGGCCTTCCGGTGCCAGGGCCAGGCCCTCGACATCCGGGACCAGCTGCGCGCCGTCGGCGCGGATCGTCAGGCGGCCCTCCGATGGGGCGTCGGACCGGGCGTCGAACACCCAGACCCCGGCGGTCTCCTCGCCCACATAGAGGGTGCGGGTGCGATTATCGACCACGCAGCCCTCGGCCTGGGAGGGGACGCGAAGGTTCCGGACCGTCGTCCCGGACGCCTTGTCGCGTCCAAGGTCCAGGCGGACCTGGACGACCTGTCCGTCCTTGAGAACAGAGAAGGCGTGGATCTGACGGCCGAGCCTGGCCAGGCAGACCCCATAGGCCTCGCCCGCTCCGCCGCTGGCCTCGCCGAGGGGAACAAGCGCGGCCTTACGGGTATCGAGCCGGTAGAACTTCAGGCGGGCTGCGGCGGGATCATTCCGGTCTGAGGCCACCACCAGGACGCCGCGGGTGCCGAGGTCGACCAGGTCCACATTGTTCACCCGCCCCGCCGGGGTGAAGTGCACGCTCTCGCCGGACAGGCGGTAGACGTGAAGCCCCGCCTTCTTGTCGGTACCGACAATCAGGCTCTTCTCCGGATCACGCGAGTTCCGCCAGATGGCGGGGTCGTCGGCAGCGTCGTCCGCCACCGTGCCCACTGGGGCGGTCTGGCCCCGGGCGAGGACGGAGACGGTCTGGGCCGCCGCTGCCGTCGAGAGCGCGCCGGCCAGGATCAGGCCGAGGCCGATCGTCCGGGCTACCCAGGTCAGAAGGACACCCGAACGCCGCCCGCGAAGCGCTGGCCGAACTGTTCCCACTCAATCGTGTAGATGTCGGTGAAGCCCGTCGGGATGCCGGTGGCTGTCAGCAGGTTGCCGGGCTCGGCGAAGCGGCGGCCAGGGTTGTTCAGGATGTTCGTGGCGTCGAAGTAGAGCTCGACGTTCTTGTTCACCTCGTACCGGGCGGAGAAGTCCAGCTCGTCGTCCTCGGCCCAGTAGGTGTCGCCGGCGTCGGCGAGGTCATCGGCGAAGCCGTCCAGCCAGGTCGAGCGCTTCTGGTAGCTCAGCCGCAGGGACAGGCCGTACTTCTCGTAATAGCCGCTGACATTGTAGACCTCGTCGGAGGTCCCCGGCAGGCGCAGCTTGCGCGCCGGGATCGAACCGATCGCCGGCTTCAGCACCTGGCTGCTGTTGAAGGTGGCGTTGGCGCTGACGCCGAAGCCCCCCATCCAGTCCGGGACGCCAAGGCTGTCCACCCAGGGGTCCAGCTGGAACTGTGCGGCCAGCTCCAGGCCAATCAGGTTCCCGTCGCCGCCGTTTGTGATGCCCGAGTACGTGTAGCCCGAGCGGTCGATACCGTTGCTGTTCAGGGCATCGGAGCCGAAGGTCCGGGTCTGGCGGTAGAGGACGTCTTCCACCTCCTTGAAGAAAACGCCGGCCATCAGGTAGCCCTGCGGCTCGACATACCACTCCAGGTAGGCGTCGAGGCCGTGGGCCCGCTCAGGCTGGACCCCCGGGTTACCGCCGGAGATCGTCTGGTTGGCGTCGTTCACCGTCACGTTGGGACGCATCTGGTCGTAGTCGGCCCGGGCCGCGCCGCTGTTGTAGGACAGACGCAGCTTCTTGGTGTCGTCCAGGTTTACGTTCACGTGCAGGCTGGGGAAGACGAGGGTGTTGTCAGACTCTGCCGTGACCAGACTGGTGACGCCGCCAACCGTCGCCAGGGCGGTGCCGCGGTTTTTGAGCTGCTCGACACGCACCCCACCGATGGCTGAGCCCCAGTCCCACTTCACCGTGCCCATGGCATAGCCGGCCAGGACCTGCTCGCGGACTTCGAAGTTATTGCCGGTGACCGGGTTGAACGTGTAGCCCTTCTGGGCGGCGTCGGAGGCCGACTCCATCTTGCCCGGGTCAAAGTAGCGGAAGGTGTAGTCCATCGGGATCTTGCCGAGGAAGGCCTTGTCCAGGGAAAAGGCGTTGTAGTCGGTGGGTATGCCGATGGCGGTGAACTGGGCCGCCGTGTTGAGCACGAGGTTCTTTTCGTCGGCGACCTTGGTCCGCTGGTCGAACTGCAGGCCGACCCGGAAGGTCCCCTCACCGCCCAGGAAGGCGGCTTCCTTCGCCACCCAGACCCGGCCTGTGTAGGCCGTGGTGGTGTCGACGGCGTCCAGGATCGTGAAGGAGGTCAGCGGCTTGGTGAAGCTGTCGATGTTCGTCACCGGCGTCCCGGCCTGGTAGCGGGTCGGGCTGGACAGCTGCAGGGTGGTCGACAGGAGCAGGCGCGAGCGGTTCGGGTCGGAGAAGTTGTAGGCGACGGTCGGCCGCAGGGTGCGGGTGCTGGGGCTGTCCCATGTGGTCTCGCCGACCACGGACCGGTCGTCCTTGGACTCCGTATAGTTGCCCAGCCAGTTCAGGCTCCACCCCTCACCAAAGCCATGTTGGCCCTCAAGGGTATTGGTGAAGATCGACTGTTCGAAGGCCCGGAGGGTCGAGCGCTGACGGATGTCGATCCCGTAGACGGTCCCCTTCAGCGGGGTGTTGCCGATGCAGACATCCGCATAGCCAGTGTTGGTCGGGGTCGGGTTGATGGTCGTGGCGCAGGCATCGGTCAGGGGTGCCAGGTCCGACTGGCGGTCATCGAGGTCGAAGCGGAAGTTGTCCCTCATCTCGTCGTCGGTGAAGGTGGTGTAGATGGACCGGAAGGAAATTTGGTTGTCGCCCTGCCGCCAGTCGCCCCGGGCCGACACCGACCAGTTCTTGCGGGTCAGGCGGTAGAGCTTGTTCTCGGCCTCATGCGCCCAGAAGCGGGTCAGGTTCCCGGGGCGCTGGTCCTGCGAGACGCGTTCGTAGTCGACTTCAAAGTTGTCAGTGATCATGTCCCGCTGGAAGTAGGAGGCGGACAGGACAAAGCCGACCTCACCCTCGCCCAGGTCGTACCGGTTGGAGGCGACGCCGGAGGCCTCGTACTGGGGCTGGTCGCCCAGTTGAGCGATGCCGTAGCCGACCTTCCCACCCAACTTCAGGCCCGGATAGTCGAAGGCTGAGCGGGTGATGATGTTGACATTGCCCGCAACGGTCTCACCGGGCATGTCCGGCGTCACCGCCTTGGAGACGATGATCTGGGAGGCGATGGCGGAGGGGACCGAGTCCAACCGGGCGTCGCGACCCTCCGGGCTGACCACATTGATCCCGTCAAAGCTGAGGGTGGTCCAGTAGTTGGGCGCGCCGCGCAGGCTGACATACCGCGCCTGGCCCTGGTCGCGCTCGACGGCGACGCCGGGCAGGCGGCTCGCGGCCTGGGCGATGTTCTGGTCCGGCAGGCGACCGACGCTGTCCGAGGCGGCTACGGCCACCAGGGAGTCCGAGGCCTTCTGGGTGCGCAGGGCGGCCGCTTCGGATTCGGCGATGGGCCGGGAGGCAGTGACCACCAGCTCGCTCACGGCGCCGGATCCCGTCTCCTGGGCCTGGGCCACCAGCGGAGCCGCCAGGGCCGTGCTGCAGAGGAGGGCGAGACGAAGCGCCGCCGAAGGGGTCGAGAGTTTCATGCCATTCATCCTGCCAGGTGGAGCTTGGCCCTTGGTCAGCGGCCATGAGCGTTCTTGGCGAGGATTCATGTCCGTCGGGCGACAGTCTTGTGACGGTTTTATCTCGGTGGCGCCCGGGCCACACCCGGCTCCCCGCCTACTCCGCCGCCGCCCGGGCGTCGGCCTCTACCTTCGCGCGCGGGATCAGGCGGATGGTGGAGGTTCCCTTGGCGAGGACCTCGCTGGCGGCGTTGAGGAGGCGGCCCTCGGCGAAGCAGGTGGACTTGCCGGCGCGTTCGATCCAGGCCTCGGCAATGATGGCGTCCCACGGCGCGCGCGACGCCGCCCATCTCTTCAGTCGCCGTCTCCGCTTTCGCACAGGAGGAAAATGCTGGAGCACAGGTCCGGATACTGATGACCCAGCTGGTAGCAGCCTTCGAGGTATTCCGGCGTGATGATGTCGGTCTGGAGAAGGCGGTCCCACTGGAAGTTCGCCAGGGCCTTGAAGAAGATTCCTGACCTAAGAACCACGCGCAGCCCCGCTGCCTTGGCGTCGCGCTCGAGGGTGTCCAGGGCATAGGTGCAACGATGGCCGTGTTGCGCCTCCGCGGAAGTGACGGCTGAATTGTGGCTGATAAGGCCCATCTTGACGGCGATCTGACGCGATGGGGCGTTGGCGTTGGGGCAAACGAGGAACAGCCGGCCGCCTTCGGCCAGCCACTCTTCGTTGATACGCTTCAGTGTGGCCACCGGGTCATCGAGATGCTCCAGGACGTGCGTCAGGACGACGTTGTCGTACCGACGCGGGAGGGTGACGGACTCGAAGACGCCGTGGATGAAGTCCGCCCGATCCCCAAGCTTCGCCTTCGCCTCTGCGATGGCCTCTCCAGAGGCCTCCACACAGGTGATGTCGTCGAAGTCCTCGACCAGCCGGCGGGTGAAATCCCCCTTGAAACTCCCCAGTTCCAGGAGGGCCCCGGGGCGGAAGAAGGGCCGGAAGGACCGGATCATGAAGGGATGCATGACGTCGAAGTCAAACCCGTAGGCATAGAGGCGGTCCCCGGTGTCGACGGTCTCCGCGTCATAGTCCCGTGGGATATCCTGTTCGTTCCGCGCCATCATGATTCCTGTCTTTCCGACGCCGTTTTCCTGGAAGCCCAGTTTCCGGTAGAGAGCGATTGCGGCTGCGCCGCCGCGACCAACCTCCAGTTCAACCCGTCTGAACCCCAGGGCCTGGAGGTGGGCCAGGCCAGTGGTCACCAGGCGCCTCGCCAGTCCCCGCCCCCGGTGCGACGGCAGTACGCTGACATTGGTGATAAAGGCCGAACCACCGGGCTCCGCATTCGCATAGGCGGCTACCAATCCCACGAGTCGGCCGTCGCTCCACGCCTCAAGCCGCACCGCCCGCTCTACAAGTCTCGCGGCGTAAACCGAAAGGTCGACGCGCTGGCTGAGGGGCGGATCAAAGTCTGCATCACAGGCCCGGAGATGGACTTCGATCGTTCCCGGATCCGCCTGGTCCTGGAAGAAGTCGAAGTCCTCGGTCACCGCTCAAGCTCCGCGAGGCCAAATCCGAAACGACCGAAGGCGTTGCCATTGTAGAGCAGATAGACGGTGCCATCGCACTCGAAGACATGCGGATAGCATTGCATCTCACTGTCCCAGTCGCCTGGGGCCCCTTCGAGGGCGGGATTGGCGTCGTCCCGGGTCCAGGTCTTGAGATCGTCCGACGCGGCATGGCCGATCCTGTAGCCGCGGCCAGGGCTCGCGCGGAAGTCGAAGGATTCGCGGTAGCAGAAGAACATGTGGTTCCGCCCATTGATCCCGATGACCGTCGGAAGGGCCTGACTTTCGTCTGGACCCAGGCGGTCGGCGATGATTTGGCGAGCCTCCTCCTTGATCCAGTTCACGCCGTCCTGCGAGACGGCATGACCGATCTTGTAGGTGCGGTCCGGGGCCATGTCGGGCGTAAACCGCTTCCAGCCGGTGCCGAATATGTACCACATGTGAAACTGGCCGCTGATCACCTGGACGAAGCCATCTCCCACGAGGCAGGGTTCGTTCAGGGAGGCCGAAAGCACCGGCCCCTCGCCTACACGCTGGAAGGTCAGGCCGCCGTCCCGGCTGATGACCAGGCCGATAGCGGTTTCGACGGAGACGGAGACCCGACGGCTCCAGCCACAGGTGTAGCCGTAGATGACCCCGTCATGGGCCAGGACGTTCATCGGGAAGACGCCATGCTCGTCAAAGCACCCCAACCCGCCCAGGGGCAGGACCGTCTGGTCGGAGACCCGGATCACCCGGCTTAGGTCTCGGGTCATCTCCACGAAGGCGATGTGGCTGAGGTACTTGCCACCCGCCGGGTCCACCGTCCGGGTCGAGAAATAGATTCTTACGCGGTCGGCGAGGACGAGGGCCTGCGGCGACTGGGCGAACTCCCGGCGCCCGCCCAGGAGGACGTGGTCCGTCGGATCGAATATCTTGCCCCGCCGGATCCAACGCATGGCTCAGTCCAGTCCGCCTTCCAGTTCCGCCAGCCCGAAGCCGTACCGGCCCACTTGATCGCCGAGGTAGGCCATGAAGGTCCGCCCATCCAGTTCGAACACGTGCGGGTAGCTGATCATCTCGGAGTCCCAGCCTGTCTCGGAAACGTCGATCCCCGCCCGGGAGTCGTCCCGCGTCCAGGAGACGAGGTCTTCGCTGGTGGCGTAGCCAATCCGGTAGCCGAACGCCTTGCCTCTGTAGTTGAGGCTGTACCGGTAGCAGAAGAACATGTGGTAGTGGCCGTTTGCGAAGATCACATCTGGGCTGGCCTGCGCCTCGTCCACTTCAAGCCGGCTCTCGATCAGGTCCCGGTTGTGGCGGGTCCAGTGCAGGCCGTCCCCGGAAGTCGCCATCCGGATCTTGTAGACGGGCTCCGCCCTGTCCCCATCCTGCTTCCATCTCCGACCGGCGATATAGAAGAGCCGCCACTCGTCGTTGAAGCGCCGGATCTTTGGCCCGCTCAACACGAAGGGTTCATCGGGAGTATATCCCAGCACGGGGCCAGGACCTGCCTTCTCGAAGGTCGCGCCACCGTCCCGGCTAGTGGCCATCCCTATGGCGACATTGAAAGGAACCGACTCGCAACGTGTCCAGCCGGCGTAGTAGGCCCGGATAAGCGCGCCATCCCTAGCCACAGAGACGGGATAGGCACCGAACTCGTCAAACTCGCCCAGCCCGCCCGGTCCCAGGATCGGGGCGTCAGCGACCCGGAGAACCCGCCGGAGGTCCGCCCGGTCGAGGTCCACAAAGGCCGAATAGCTGACGTACTGGCCGCTCGCGTCCGGTGGTGGCCGGCAGGAAAAGTAAACGCGGACGAAGTCGTCAAACACCAGGGTCGCTGGCGCCTGGGCGAATTCGGCCATCCAGGGACGTCCCGGATAATCCTGGGGGCTGAACACCCTCCCGAGCTTGCGCCAACGGAACATGGTCTAGAGCGCTTCGTAGCTTTGCCGGACGTGCTTTTGCACCTCCGGAATCGGGTTGAACATCAGCACATCGACGATGGAGAGGGATGGCACGAAATCGCCCCCGAACTGGGAATACTGGACTGGACCCGATCTCAGGAACCTGAGGTCCAACCGGTGATTCCTGAACTCGACTCGATCATAGAGGTCGAGGCCGCCGATCGGGTTTACGTACACGGTCGCGCCCAGCGCCCGGCAGGTAGCGAGGACGCGATCCTTGCCGGAGAGCGCGGGGTCGACCTCGATCGTCGAAGACCTGACGACCTCCGTCTGCAGTTCCAGTAAGGACCGCACCCCCAGGATTGCCTGGAATAGGTATTCGAAGAGGTTGTTTTCGCCGTGGTTCACCAGGTCTGACAGCCAAGGGAACACATTCCTGAACTCTGGCGCTTTTGCGTAGGCGCCCTTGAACTGGTTCAAGAGTTTGGCCCTGTCGAAATCGCTTGAGACTGCCCGGTCCCTAATGTCCAGGAAGTCAGAAGCCGATGCCAGCGGCAAGGAGAATACGGAATCCATACCATTCAGCAGGAGCCGGTTTCGATTGATCCATCCCTTCTTCGTGTACTTGATATTGTCGTAGACGACGAAGGTATCGACTTCAGAAATCAGCTGGAAGTATCCGATGTAGGGAAGGAAGTAGGGCTGCATGATTGCGACCTTCACGTCTTTCCAACTCCGTAGCCATCGAGGATGAAGGGGCTCGCATCCGAACCGACTCGACAACGGTCGCAGGAGCCGCCGCCGGATTCAACGGCCAACTTTTCAATAGCCGCCTACCCCGCCGCCGCCCGGGCGTCGGCCTCTACCTTCGCGCGTGGGATCAGGCGGATGGTGGAGGTTCCCTTGGCGAGGACCTCGCCGGCGGCGTTGAGGAGGCGGCCCTCGGCGAAGCAGGTGGACTTGCCGGCGCGTTCGATCCAGGCCTCGGCGATGACCAGCCCCGGGCGGGCAGGAGCGAAGAAGCTGACCTTCAGCTCCAGGGACATGGGGGTCATGTCCCCGCCGCCGGCCATGGCGGCGTGGGCCATGGCGGCGTCGATCCAGCCGCAGATGAAGCCGCCCTGCACGACCCCGCCGGAGTGGCACATGTGGGCACCGGCCAGGTATTCGATGGCGGCCCGGCCGGGTTCGAAGGTGACCAGCCTCTGCTGGCCGAGAGACTTCTGGAGGTCCTGGAGGGGCGGGGCTTCGGTCATGGCGGTCCTGGCAGGCGAATGGGGTCAGGAGGCTGTCTTGCCGGAGGCGGCCGTTCGCGTCGAGGCCCGCGTGCCGTTGGACCGTAACCTTCTCGCAACCTGCTCGCCCCTAGATACACGGAGCAGTGAGCCGCGTCTGGGTTGTGAATGGTTCCCCTGAGCCGGGATCTCGTCGTTCTGGTAGTCGACGACAACGTCGGGATGCGCAGCATCATGACGGCGGTCCTGCGCGCCCTGGGCTTTGGCTCCATCCGCCTGGCCGACGACGCCATCGAGGCGCAGAAGATGATCCTCCAGGTCAAGCCGGACCTGATCATCACCGACCTCAAGATGCCGGTCCTGGATGGCGTGACCTTCGTCCGCAACCTCCGGGCCGATGAATCCCATCCGTTCAGCGAAGTGCCGATCATCGTGGCCACCGGGCACACTGAGGAAAAGCACGTCAGGGCCTGCCTCGAGGCGGGAGTTGACCAGTTCATCGCCAAGCCGATCACCGGTCGGGCCCTGGCGGAGCGAATCACCCATGCCCTGGCACCTGACCGCGAGTTCATCCGGACCGGGACCTACAACGGGCCGCGCCGGCCCCTGGGAAGGGCCTTCCCGCAGGGTGAAGTCAACTAGATCAGGTTCCGATAGCGGGGGACCGGCACTAGGGCCCGGCGCGCGCCGGGGTCGCCTGGAGGTCGGGAAGCAGGCCCTCGGCCCGCAACTGGGCATAGGCGGCCTCCTGAAGGCCCTTGGCCTGTGTGGGTGAAAGTCCCAGTTCGTAGGCGGCAATCTCGCGCTCACCGAAGCTTCGGGGGTCTAGTCCGGTCACGGCCCCGAAGATCACCAGGGCACTGAGGTAATATCCCGCCGAGCTGGCGTGGTACTGGTCCCAACCCCAGAGGTCGACCTTGCCGAAGCTGAGGCCGTCATAGGGGTTCGGGTCGGCGACGCCGGTCTCCATGGCCCGGTTCCAGGCTTCTCCCACCGGCAGGACGCCCCGCACGGACTTCGAGACCGCCCGGGCCCGGTCATAGCCGGCGCGGACGTCCCGGGCCATGGCGCCGATGGGCTTGCCCTTCCAGGGGCTGGGCTTGGCGTAGGTCAGGTCGGCCCGTGACCAGGTGGCTTCGTAGTAGATCCGCGCCGCAGGATTCCTCTGCCCAAGTCGGTCCGAGAGCCGCTGTCCTCCATCGATGAGGCGGGTCGGGTCACCGGGCCGCTCAAGGTCCAGGGTCGACTGGCCCTGGAGGATGATCACGTCCCAGGGACGGTCGATCAGGGGCAGGCGGTTATCCAGGTGCCAGTCGAGGTTCTTGCCGGGCGAGGTCTCAAGACTGACCTGATAGTCGAGCTTCGCCTGGAAGGTGAGGACCTTGAAGATGGCCGGCACGCCCCCGATGCCCTCCTTGTTGAGGTCGGTCACGGCCTCGGGCCGGTAGCGGAAAACGGGGGAGGTGGCGCCAAATGTGAAGCTGTTGCCCACGAAGAGGATGCTTTCAGCGACAGCGGGACCGGCCGAGAGGCAAAGGGCCAGGGCGAGGGGTGCAAGTCGGAAGGGGATCATCGAAGTCTCCGTCGGCAGGACGCCAGCAAATCATCTCCGGGACGCTGCGGCAATTCCGCCCCGGCAGAACGCAAAACCCCCCCGGCGAGGTCGCCGGGGGGGCCTGGGTTCCGGAACGCGCCGGCCTGGGATCAGTAGCCGTTGATCCGGGCGTAGCGATCGCGGTGGTAGCTTGGGCTGCCGAAGGCCGCCTCGGCCGCCCGGGCGCGCTTCAGGTAGAAGCCCGCGTCGTGGGCGTCGGTCATGCCGATGCCGCCGTGCATCTGGACCATCTCGTTGGAAACGAGGTGGAAGACGTCCCCCATCTTGGCCTTCGACAGGGACACCAGCTCCGGCACGTCGGGACTGTCGGCGTCGATGGCCTGGAGGGCCGCTTCGACGGCGCTGCGGGCCAGCTCCAGGTCGGTGAACATCTTGGCGGCGCGGTGCTGGAGGGCCTGGAAGGAGCCGATCACCTGGCCGAACTGCACCCGGACCTTGAGATAGTCGAGGGTGGTCTCGAAGGCCTGGTTTGCGGCGCCCAGCATTTCGGCCGCCAGGGCGGCGCGGACGCGGTCGAGGGTCTTTTCCAGGACGTCCCAGCCCTTGTCGACGGCACCCAGCACGGCGTCGGCACCCACTTCGACCTTGTCGAAGGTGATGTTGGCTGCGCCGCGGCTGTCCGCCAGGGCGAGACGCTTGCGGCTCACGCCCTTGGCGTCGGCGGGTACCAGGAACAGGGTGATCCCATCCTTGTCGCCCAGCTGGCCTGATGTGCGGGCGGAAACCACCAGCAGGTTGGCGGCCAGGCCCTCGATCACGAAGGACTTGGCACCTGAGAGGCTGTAGCCGGCACCGGACTTCGTCGCGGCCAGGGCGACCTTCTCGGGCGCGTGGTGCGCGCCTTCGTCCACCGCCAGGGCGCCGACGACGGAGCCGTCGGCGATCTTCGGCAGCCATTCGGACTTCTGGGCGTCGGAGCCGCCCAGGACCAGGGCCGAGGCGGCGCCCACGCCCGAGGCGATCAGGGGTGACGCCGCCAGGTTCCGGCCCATTTCCTCGAGGATGAGGCCAATAGACAGGTAGCCGAAGGCCGAGCCGCCGTACTCCTCGGGGATGATCACCCCGGCCCAGCCCATCTCGGCCATCTCGTTCCAGGCCTTGGCGTCGTATCCAATCTCGACGCCGGAATCGCGCATCTTGCGGAAGGCGGTGACCGGGCTTTTTTCCTGTGTCCAGCTCTTCGCGGCGTCGCGGAGCATGCTCTGTTCTTCGTTCAGAACGGCCATTTCAGTTGATCCTTAATCTCGTCGTGTCGGTGGGTGTCAGTTGTGTTGGGTGAGGTCGGGCAGGCCGAGGATGCGCTTGGAGATGATGTTGCTCTGCACTTCCTGGCTTCCGCCGTAGATCGTGAAGGCCTTGCCGCCCAGCCAACCGCGGACGGCACCCAGTTCCTCGGGCTTGAAGGTGTCGCCTTCCCAGCCCAGGCCCTGGTGGCCCATGATCTCGAGGGTGAGTTCTTGACGCAGTTGCATCCAGCTCGTCCCGGCGTTCTTCATGATCGATGTCGCAGCGCTGGGGCCGGAATTGCCCTTGCTTTCCAGCATGGCGCGCACGGCGGTCTGCTGGAACGAACGACCCTCGATCTCGTGCTGGACGACGCGGGTACGCAGGTCGGGATCCGCGATCCGGCCCTGGGCGTCCACGCCGACATATTCGCGGGCCAGGTCCACCAGGGACCGGCCGCCCATGCCACCGCCGCCAGCGCCGGACAGGCCGCCGCGCTCATGCTGGAGCAGGCGCTTGGCGATGGTCCATCCGCCGTTCAGCGGCCCGACCAGGTTCTTCTTGTCGGCTTTGACGTCTGTGAAGAAGGTCTCGCAGAAGGGCGAGTTGCCGGCGATCAGCTTGATCGGCCGGACTTCGACGCCCGGCTGGTGCATGCTGAAGAGCACGAAGGAAATGCCTTCATGCTTCTTGCTGGTGTCGGTGCGCACTAGGCAGAAGCACCAGTCGGCGTACTGGGCGCCGGAGGTCCAGATCTTCTGGCCATTGATCAGGAAGTGGTCGCCCTTGTCCTCGGCGCGGGTCTGCAGGGCCGCAAGGTCCGAACCGGCGCCCGGTTCGGAGAAGCCCTGGCACCACTGTACGTCGCCACGGCAGATCAGCGGCATGTGCTCCAGCTTCTGGTCCTCGGTGCCGTACTCCAGGAGGGTGGGGCCGAACATCATCACGCCCATGCCGCCGATAGGATTGTAGGCCCCGGCGCGGCCGAATTCCTGCTGGATGATCCGGGCCTCGGCCGACCCGAGGCCGCCGCCGCCGTATTGGCTGGGCCAGGTGGGGGTGCCCCAGCCCTTGGCACCGACCGCCTTACGCCAGGCTTCCTGGGCCTCGGACGGCTGAGCGCGCTCTTCGCGCATCATCGGGTTGGGCCGGCTCTTCAGCTCGGCGGGGAAATTGGCATCGACCCATTCGCGCACTTCCTTGCGGAAGGCTTCCGGATCACCGCCTCCAAAATCAGCCATGAAAAGTCTCCTTCAGAATAATGGGCTCAGCGCGACTGGGTGAGGTCGGGCAGGCCGAGAATACGCTTGGAAATGATGTTGTTCTGGACTTCGTTCGAGCCGCCATAGATCGAGCCGGCCTTGCCGGACAGCCAACCGCGGACAGCGGACAGCTCTTCAGAGGCGAAGTCGCCGCCTTCCCAGCCCAGGCCCTGGTGGCCCATGAACTCGAGGGTCAGCTCCGCCCGGTCCTGGGCGATCTTCATGTTGGCGTTCTTCATGATCGAGGTCGCCGCGCTCGGGCCTGCGTTGCCGCGGGACTCAAGCGCCGCGCGGCGGACCGTGGCCTGGAGGGCGGCCTGGTCCATCTCGTTCATGACGATGCGGGTCCGCAGGTCCGGATCGGCCAGGCGGCCATGCTCGTCCTCGCCCAGGTAGGCCTTGGCCACCTGGCCCAGGACAACCTTCTGGCCCGGACCGCGGCGGGCGCCGTCCATGCCGCTGCGCTCGTGCTGGAGCAGTCGCTTGGCCACTGACCAGCCGCCGTTCAGCGGGCCGACCAGGTCGTCCTTGGGCACCTTCACGTCTGTGATGAAGGTCTCGCAGAACGGCGAGTTGCCGGCGATCAGCTGGATCGGGCGGATCTCCACGCCGGGCTGGCGCATGGAGAAGACCACGAAGGAAATCCCCTCGTGCTTCTTGGTGGTGTCGGTGCGGACCAGGCAGAAGATCATGTCGGCCCACTGGGCGCCGGAGGTCCAGATCTTCGAGCCGTTGACCAGGAAGTGGTCGCCCTTGTCCTCGGCGCGGGTCTGCAGGGCCGCAAGGTCCGACCCGGCGCCGGGCTCGGAGAAGCCCTGGCACCAGCGCACGCGTCCAGTGACGATATCGGGGATGTACTTCTGCTTCTGGGCCTCGGTCCCGTACTCGAGCAGGGTCGGGCCGAACATGCTGATGCCCATGCCGACGATGGGGTTCACGGCGCCGATGGCGACCATTTCCTGCTGCAGGGCCCGGGCCTGCTCGCGGGAGAGCCCGCCGCCGCCGTACTGGGCCGGCCAGGTCGGGACGCCCCAGCCCTTGGCGCCCATGCGCTCCTTCCAGAGGGCGAAATCACCCTTGGCCGGCTCGGGGGACATGACCATGGCCTCAATGGCGCTGAGGTTCTTGCGCAGGGAGGCGGGGAAATTCGCCTCCAACCAGTCCCGAGCTTCGCTCCGGAAGGCTTCGATTTCGCTATCTTCAAAATCAGCCATCAGAAATACTCCCAAAAATTCAATATCTTGGACCTAATCATACCATAAGGCCCCAGTTTCGCGAGTCGCTTATTTCGGGTCAGGAAGTCCAAGAACGCGCTTGGAAACGACGTTCAGGTTGATCTCGGAGGTTCCACCCTCGATGGAGTTGGCCTTGGCGCGCAGCCAGGTGCGGACGGCGGCCAGTTCGGGGACCGAATATCCTTCCCCTTCCCAACCCAGTCCGGCCGTTCCCAGGGACTCCACGATCAACTCGTTCCGCTCCTGGGCGATCTTGGCACCAGCGTACTTCATGATGGAGGTGACTGCGGACGGGCCCTGGTTGGACTTCGACTCATCGGCAGCCCGGCGCACAGTCTGCTGGAAGGCCTGGGTCTCCATCAGGTGATCGATGATCCGGCGACGCAGGTCGGGGTCGGCGAGGCGTCCGTCCTCGTCCAGGCCCACATAGTCAAGCGCCGCCTCACGGACGGTGAGGGCGGCGGCGGGCGCGCCGATCGAGCCCCCGCCGAGGCCGGCGGAGATATTGTCCCGTTCGAACTGGAGGAGGCGCTTGGCCACGGTCCATCCGCCGTTCAGGGGCCCGAAGAGTTGGTCCTTGGGCGCCTTCACGTCGGTGAAGAAGGTCTCGCAGAAGGGCGAAGTGCCGTTGATCAGCTTGATCGGCCGGACCTCCACCCCAGGGGCGCGCATGTCGATGAGGACGAAGGAAATCCCCTCGTGCTTCTTGGCGGAGTCGGTGCGCACCAGACAGAAGCACCAGTCGGCGAGGTCGGCACCAGAGGTCCAGATCTTCTGACCGTTGATCAGCCAGTGGTCGCCCTTGTCCTCGCAGCGGGTCTGCAGGGAGGCCAGGTCCGAGCCGGAACCCGGCTCGGAATAGCCCTGGCACCAGCGAACGGAGCCGGTGACGATGCCCGGCATGTGCTGGCGCTTGAGGGCCTCGGTCCCGTACTCGAGCAAGGTGGGGCCAAACATCATCACGCCCATGCCGCCGATGGGATTACGGGCACCGATCTTCGCCATCTCCTCGGCCAGGACACGGGCCTGGGGCCGCGAGAGGCCGCCCCCGCCATAGGTCGCCGACCAGGTTGGGACACCCCAACCCTTCGCGCCCACGCGCTCCCGCCAGAGGCGGGCGTCGTCGCTCTCACGGCCACCGCCCATGGCGGCCATCTGGGCCGCTGCATCCTTCGCCAGGGCCCTGGGGAAGTTGTCCTCCAGCCAGGTCCGCGCCTCAACCCTGAACCCCTCCAGGTCCTCGCCGCCAAAATCCGCCATCTGTCTCGTCTCCCTGGAAATGCCCGAAGGGGTCCCGCCGCGTCCTTCCCTACTGGGGGTCGGGAAGGCCCAGGACTCGCTTTGAAATCACGTTGAGGTTGACCTCGGAACTGCCGCCCTCGATGGAATTGGCCTTGGCCCGAAGCCAGCCGCGCACAGCCCCGATCTCCGGGGCGGCGTAGTCGTCTCCGGTCCAGCCCAGGCCCTGGCTGCCCATCATCTCGACGATCAGTTCCGACCGCTCCTGGGCGAAGCTGGCGACCGCGTACTTGATGATGGAGGTCGCCGCGGAAGGGCCGTTGGAAGCCTTGGACTCCGCTGCGATCCGGTTGATCGTCTTGTAGAAGCAGTCGAAGTCCATCTTGTTGCGGGTGATCCGACCGCGAAGGTCGGGGTCCGAAAGGATGCCGGTCTCATCGGTTCCAATGTAGTTCCGGGCCATAACCCCGAGATCGCTGGAGGAGCCGCCGGCACCTTCGCCCGGCCCGAAGCCACCCGAGATATTCTGGCGCTCGTACTGCAGCAGGCGCTTGGCGATCTGCCAGCCGCCGTTGACCGGGCCCACGAGGTTATCCTTGGGGATTCTCACGTCGGTGAAGAAGGTCTCGCAGAAAGGACTCTCGCCGGAAATGAGCTGGATCGGGCGGGTCTCGACGCCGGGTGAGGTCATGTCGATGAGGACGAAGGAAATCCCCTCATGCTTGCGCGTCGGATCCGTGCGCACCAGACAGAAGCACCAGTCTGCCTTGTTGGCGTAGCTGGTCCAGACCTTCTGGCCATTGATCAGCCAGTGGTCGCCCTTGTCCTCGCAGCGGGTTTGGAGGCCGGCCAGGTCCGAACCCGCGCCGGGCTCCGAATACCCCTGGCACCAGCGGGCCTCGCCTCGAACGATGCGGGGCAGGTGCTCGAGCTTCTGGGCCTCGTTGGCGTACTCCAGCAGGACCGGGCCGAGCATCCAGAGCCCGAATGAGGACAGGGGTGGGCGGTAGCGGCCGCGAGCCAGCTCCTGCTCCAGGATCCGTCCCTGATCCGGCGAAAGGCCGCCGCCGCCGTAGGCTGCAGGCCAGGTTGGCGCCGTCCAGCCCTTCTCGGCCACACGACGCATCCAGACGATCTGCGGATCCTCCGAGCCGAGGAAGGCCCTGCCGCCCCAGATGGCTTCGGGATCGGTGCGGACATCGGCACTCCGCAACTCAGCAGGGTAGTTGGCCTCCAGCCATCCGCGGACATCGGACCGGAAGGCTTCAGGGTTCTCGCCGCCGAAATCAGCCATGGGTCTCCTCCGTCTGCAC
Organism: uncultured Alphaproteobacteria bacterium; assembly: GCA_903933475.1. Taxonomy (GTDB): domain Bacteria; phylum Pseudomonadota; class Alphaproteobacteria; order Caulobacterales; family Caulobacteraceae; genus Phenylobacterium. The sequence goes on from CAIZKE010000196.1 coordinate 24,025, forward strand.
TCGAGCGCGCGACACATTAACGTGAGGCCCGGGAGGAGCAAGACATTCGGCGGAAGGTTTGACCTGATCGGCTCTGGAACCCATCTCTTAACTTTGTGAGGCTAGACCCGGGGCTGTCTTGATGTTTCTCAGGTTCAGTATGGCGCTCAGACGCGAATTCAGACCCGCCCTCCTGTCCGCGGCGCCCCTGGCGGGGGCGGTCCTGGTCATGTTCGCCGGGGCCATGCTGATCGCCTCCGGTGCGACACCCTCCTCTCCTGAGCGCTTCATGCGCCTGTCGATGGCCCTCCCGGCATTGGTAATCGAGACCAGCCACTTCGCGTCGAGCGTGCTGGGCCTCGTTCTTGTCATGTTGGCCTTTGGTCTGCGCTCGCGACTGGACGCCGCTTGGACGGCGAGCGTGGCCGTGCTGTTCCTGACGGCCTTGCTGGCCCTCACCAAGGGCCTGATCTGGGAAGAGGGGCTGATCCTCGCGGCCATCGGTGCCTTTCTTGCGCCCCTGCGCGCCGCCTTCCCGCGGAAGGCGGCCCTCTCTCAGATGGAGGTCTCGCCGGGCTGGCTGCTGTCGGCCGGCGCCGCCGTGGTCGGGGCGGGATTTCTCGGGCTCTGGTTCTTCCAGCACGTCGACTACGAAGACCAGCCGTTCTGGCAGACCATGATGGACCGCGACGTCGCCCGCTCCATCCGGGCCTGGGCGGGCGCCGCCCTGGCCTTCATGGGTTTTGGGATCTGGCGGCTGATCGCCACGGCCGCTACGCCCCGGGTGATCGGAGAGGACGACCCAGACTTCGCACGTGTGCGCGCCATCCTCGCCGAATCTGAGGCTGCAGAGCCGACTTCCAACCTGGCGCTGCTCGGGGACAAGCGGTTCCTGTTCTCCGAGTCCGGGCGTAGCTTCCTGATGTTTGGGGTCCGGGGGCGGTCTTGGGTCGCCATGGGCGGACCTGTCGGCCGCCGGGATGAGCGGCTTGAGTTACTCTGGCGGTTCCGGGAGATGGCCGACGCCCATGCCGCGCGTCCTGGCCTCTACGGTATCGGTCCCGAGGACCTGCCGGACGTGGTCGAACTTGGCTTCTCGATCCAGAAGATTGGGGAATGCGCCCGTCTCCCGCTCCGGGACTTCGCCTTCGACGGCCAGACGCGGGCCAAGATACGCAGGGCCTGGCGCCAGGTCCGCGACGCCGGGGCCACCTTCGAGGTCATGCCGCCCGACGCCGTCGAGGCCTGCCTGCCGGAGCTGGCGGCCATTTCCGACGAATGGCTGCAAGGCCAGTCCGGTGGTGACAAGGCCTTCTCCCTCGGGGGGTTCCAGCCAAGCTACCTTAAGGCCTTCCCTGTCGCCGTGGCCCGTTGGGAAGGGCGCATTGTCGCCTTCGCCAATCTCTGGCCGACCGCCTGCTGCGAGGCCTTCGCCATCGACCTCATGCGCTACAGCCAGGCTGCGCCCAAACGGATCATGGACTTCCTCTTCGTCGAGCTCATCGGCTGGGGCCGGGAGCAGGGCTACGCCTACCTGGATTTTGGCAATGCGCCCCTCGCGGGCCTGGAAGACCGGCCGCTGGCACCGGTCATGACGCGGGTGGGGCGCCTGATGTTCGACCTGGGGGAGGACGTCTACAATTTCCAGGGCGTGCGCAGCTACAAGGACAAGTTCCATCCCGACTGGGAGCCCCGCTATGCGGCCGGACCGGCCAAGTGGGCCATCGCCCTGATGCTGGCCGACGTCAGCCTGCTGACCTCCGGCGGCTTCGCTGGCCTGACCTGGCGACCGCGCAAGGGTGAGGCCTCCGGCCTCGCTACATCGACGTCGGTCCCGTCGTAACGCCGAGCAGGTTCACGAGGTGGACCAAGAACATGAGCAGGGCCATCGCCGATGCGACCATGATCGGTCGCCAGGGGATCATCCGGGGTCCCCTGACCAGGTCGGGCGGACGCGCGCCCCGCCAGCCCGCAAAGGCCGCCAAGCCGGCTGACAGGAGCATGGCCAGAAGGGTTATCCTGACATCCAAGGGTTGAATCTCCTGCCGGTTGAATCCTGGACCTGACATCTATCCACAGCGCGTCGCGACCGTCCGACGTCTACGGGTTAACAGCGCGTTTACACCTGAAAGCCGGCTGGCTACACCATACCTTGGCCATTGGGAGAGCGATTCGGATGTCGTCAGGGGCGCCATGGAGCGTCAAGGGAATCGACCCCCGGGCCCGGGAAGTCGCCAAGGAACTGGCGGCGCGGGCCGGTATGACCTTGGGCGAATGGCTCAACCGGTCGATTCTCGATGGCGAGGCCCCTACCCCTGTCGTGGGCCCCGGCGCAGGCCCTGTTGCGGCAGCCAACCGCCAGCGTTCCGCACCAGCCCCGGTCACCCGCGATCCCTTTGACCGCCCCGAGGGCGAGCTACGCCGGCTTTCCCAGGTCCTTGACCGCCTCGCCGACAGGTTGGACGGCGCTGAGGCGCGAACGGGCGAAGCCCTCGCCAGCCTCGATCGCTCGGTGCGTGCCACCTTCAGTCGCCTGGAACCGTCGGTGGTGCGGCCAGCCGCGCCCCGGCCGGAACCGCGTGCGGACCGTTACGAAGAGGTCCTGAGGGCGCTGGAGTCCGCGCTTGGCCGCCTGTCGGTGCAGATGCGCGAGGGCGAGGTGCGCACCCAGGAAACCCTGGAGACCTTCCGGGCCCGTCTCGAACGGGCCGAGACCCGGCCCCCAACGCCATCGGGGGTCGACCGGGTTGCCATCCGGATCGGCGAGATTCAGGACCGGACGTCGGCGGCGATGAGTGCCCTGCATGACGCCTTCGGCGGTCTGGACCAGAGGCTTGCCAACCTTGAGGCTGGCACCGGCGAGGGGGTCGAGAGCCGCCTGCGGGAGATGTCATTCCGGCTTGGGGAACGCCTGGACGCCGCCCGGGAGGAGATGACGCGCGATCTTTCCGAAACCGCCAGCCATCGGATTGGCGATTTGGAACGCTCTGTCGCCGAACTGTCCGAGAAGGTCAGGCGCGTGGAACGCCAGTCGGCGGGCCTGCAGGACGCCGGACTTGACCGTTCGGTGCAGCCTCCCGAGACCCCGGCGGAGATAGAGCGCCACCCGGCCGATGAGGCCGAGCGCATCAGCGACATCCTGGCCAGCCGGCTGTCCCGCGCCGACTCTTCCCAGGCCGCTTCTGTCGCCCGCCTGGGCGAGGAGATCGCACGCATCAACGACCGTATGGGTATGGGTCTGCGGACCGACGGACCCCTCACCCATGCTTTGGTGGCGGGGACCGGCGACACGGCCGACGGCGATGAAATCACGCAGCGGATCCGGAGGAGCGAAGACCGGACCGCCCGCCTCCTGGAAGAGGCCCGGCTGCGTCTCGACGCTCACTTTCCCCGTCCCGCATCGTCGCCCTCCGCCGGCAGGCCAAGCCCCCTGTTGGAGGAAGAGTCGCGCCTCCTTTCGCTCTTCGACGACGACGAAACCGAGGCCGTTCCGTCGGAGCCTTCCGTCGAGGCCGCTGTCTTTCCGGGTGATGCCGAAGACGGGCGCGGAGATGAATGGCCGATCGACCTCCTGGCTGCCGCCCGTGCGGCGACGGCGCGGGGTGCGGGAGATCCGGCACGGGCTTCCGAGCCCGAGGAAGCCGTCCTGCCGGGCTTCGACCTGTCGCCCCCCCGGCCAGCGCTCCGGCCCCGCAGGTTCGCAGGACCAGGTCTGGTCTCCCTGGCGGTCTTCTGCATATCCGTCTCCCTCGTCGGTTATGGCGTCCTGGCCGTGGTCGACAGCCGTACTGCCGAGAAGGGCGGTGCCCGGACCGAGCCGGACGTCCTCGCCACGGTGCCCCGGAACCCCTCTGAGGCGGTTCGCGCTGCCGTCGCCCTCGCACCCGCACCCACCGTGACCCCGGCGGCGACGGCACAGGCCCAGATGCAGGCCCCGATCCAGGCCCCACTCCAGGCCAAGGAGCCGGTCCGCCCGTCGACTGCCGCACCGGCTTCGGGGCTGGACGCAAGGTTCCGCAAGGCCGAGGCCGACCTGAAGGCCGGAAGCCCTGGTGCGGCCGGCCAGGTCCGGACCTTGGCCGAGTCCGGACATGGGCCCTCCATGGCGCGGATGTCCGAGCTGTACCGCAAGGGTGAGGCGGGCATCGCCCGGGATCCGGTCCTCGCCCGGTCCTGGCTCCGTCGCGCCGCGGAGTCTGGAGATCGCGTCTCCATGCACCTCTATGCCCTGGCCCTGATGAGCGGGCAGGACGGGCCGCGCGATCCCGAGGTCGCCGTCAGCTGGTTCCGCCGCGCCGCCGAAGCGGGCCTCGTGGGTAGCCAGTTCAACCTGGGTGTTGTCTACGAGCGGGGCATGGGCGTTCCTCGTGACCTGCGCCAGGCCTATGTCTGGTACACCCGCGCCGCCGACAGTGGCGATGGCGAGGCCCTTCGGAGTGTGGAGCGGCTCCGCCCGACAATGACGGCCGCTGCCCCGGTCTCTTCGGACGATATCCGTCTCGCCCAGACGGCCCTGGGCCGCCTTGGCTATTACTCCGGGCCGGCCGACGGATCGACCACGCCCCAGCTGAGGGCCGCCATCGAGGCCTACCAGAAGGACCAGAAGGCACCCGCGACCGGCCTCCTGGACGACGCCACCCTGAAACGCCTCGCCATGCTGGGCCGCTGAGGCCGCCGGAGGCGCTCGCGCTGGACGTCTACCTCCCTATCGCGGAAATCTCGGTCAACGCTCCCCTGCTGGTCGCGATTGGCGCCCTTGTGGGATTCCTGTCCGGGATGTTCGGCATCGGGGGCGGGTTCCTGATGACGCCGCTCCTGGTCTTCCTCGGCGTGCCAGCGCCCGTGGCTGTGGCCAGCATGGCCGGCCATGTCGCCGCGTCCTCGACCTCCAGCGTCCTGGCCTATTCGGCGACCCGGGGCGTCGACTTCCGGATGGGCGCTGTCCTGGCGACAGGGGGTGCGGTCGGCTCGGTGGTCGGGGTCGAGGTGTTCCGCTGGCTCCGGCTGGCGGGTCAGGCGGACCTGGCGGTGGCCCTGGCCTACCTGGTCTTCCTGGGCGTGATCGGATCGCTGATGCTCTGGGAGTCCCTCAGGGCCCTGGCCCGCCGGCACCGGGGGGATCCCGCCGGCGCTTCCCAGTCTCGTCGCCCGGCCCTGCTTTACGGCCTGCCCCTGAAGATGCGGTTCCCCCGGTCGCGTCTCTACATCAGCGTCCTTCCGCCCCTCCTCCTGGGCGCCTTCGTCGGGGTGCTTTCCGCGGTCATGGGCGTTGGCGGCGGCTTCATCCTGGTCCCGGCCCTGATCTACCTCCTGCGGATGCCCGCCGGAGTGGTGGTGGGCACCAGCCTGTTCCAGATCATCCTCACCACCTCGCTGACCACTGTCCTTCAGGCAGGCCGCAACCAGACGGTGGACATCCTGCTGACGGGACTTCTCGTCCTGGGCGGCGTCTTTGGCGCCCAGCTCGGGGCCCGGGCCTCGGCCCGGGTCCGGGCGGAGGAACTGCGCGTTCTCCTGGCGCTGATCATCCTCGGGGTCGGCCTGTTCATGGGGATGCGCCTGATCCTGACCCCAACCGATCCCTTCGTCCTCCTGCCGGTGGGAGGCTGAGATGACCGCCGATCCCCCGCCCATCCACCTGTCTGCCGACCTCACCACGGCCAATGTCGAGGTCGACGCCGGATATGCCGGTGCCCGGATCGGCGTCTTCGGTGCCGTCTTCGACCCTTCTGGCCGGCCAGCCGATGTCGTGGTCCTGGTCCGGGGACCCGACCAGCCCGCAGCCATCGCCCGGCGTGAGCGTCGCGCCGGGCTCTGGTTGAACGGCCCCCCGGCGACGGTCGCGAGTGCCCCGGGGTTTCACCTGACCGCCTCCAACCGGAGTCTCGCCGAGATTGCAGCCCCTTCGACCCTTCGAAGTGCGGGTGCAGGAACGGGCAGCCTGGACCTCTCGGCGGGCATGGACCCGGTTTTCGCCCGCGCCTTTGTCCGGCTCAAGGCCCGGGAAGGCCTGTACCGGGAGGATCCCGCCGGGGTGACCTTCGTCGACAAGGGCCTGTTTCGCGCCCGGATCGCCCTGCCGGCTTCCGCGCCCGTCGGCCGCTACCGGGTGGATGTCCTGCTATTCCAGGAGGGTCAGCCCATCACCCGGCGAAGCCGCGAGCTGGTTGTCGAGAAGGTCGGACTCGAACGGGTGATTTCCAGTTTTGCCCGTCAGAGCCCCTGGGCCTATGGTATGGCCTGCATGCTGATTGCGCTGGCCGCCGGCTGGGCGGCGTCCGCAGTCTTCAGGAGGGTGTGATGTTCCTGGCTCCCCGCCCGGTCTGGAGTCTTGCCCTCTTGGGCCTGGCCGGATTTCCCGCTGCGGCCATCACCTACGCCTTTGGCCCTTCGGACCTGCGCTTCACCTCCATCCACGTTCTCCTGACCTGGTCAGCTGTGGTCCTCGGTTTCCTGGGGGGAATCCGCTGGAGCCAGGAGACGGGACGGGAACAGCCCCACTTCATTCGGCTCGCCGGTGCCATGCTGCCTCCGCTCGCCGGCGGCGGGCTCCTGCTCGCCCGGGACTATGTCGCCGCGGACGTCATCATCGGCGGCTTCATCGTGGCCTATCTCGCGGCCTGGCTGTTCGACAGGGCACCCCAGACCCTGTCCCGCTATCCGGTCCTGATGACCCTCTTGACCTTCTCGGCCTGCGTGTCCCTGGCCCTGGCCCTGGAGAAGGCCCTGCGCCTCTGACTTGAGGTGTGTGATCCCGTTTCGATCCGATAACCGGTTCCCACTTATCGGAACAGGATCTAGCCCCGTTCCGGCCGCAGGGACCGGGCCCCGGCAGCGTGGACCCGTCGGTCGCCCAGGGCGGCCACTACGGGCGACTGCCGGAACAGTCCCGCAAAGGCCGGATCCAGGACGTTCAGTCCTCCCGTAAAGGCCCCGTAGGCGGGCAGGACCGCTCGCTCTCCATCCGTGACCAGGCACCGGCGCCGCACCGCCCCGCGGGGGGTGGCGATCCGGGCACAGGGATGCAGGTGCCCGGCGATCTCCCCCGGCGACGGTTCGGTCCGGGGTTCATGCCGCAGGACGAGGTCGCCCAGCCGCACTTCGTCAGCCGCCTCGCCGGGCAGGTCGCCGTCGGGCTCCGGGTCGTGGTTGCCGGTAATCCAGACCAGGTCTGCCACGCGGCCCAGGGCTTCCAGGGACTCCCGGTCCGCCTCCGACATCCGCCGGGCAGCGCCCCGGTCGTGGAAGGCGTCGCCCAGGAAGAGAATTCGCCCGGGTGCCCGGGCCTCCACATCGGCCGTCAGGCGCCGCAGGGTCTCGCGGGTATCGAGGGGCGGCAGGAGCTGGCCCCTGCCGGCAAAGGCTGAGCCCTTCTCCAGGTGCAGGTCGGCGACGACCAGGGTGGAGTGTCCCGCCAGCAGGAGGGCCCCCGACGGCAGGAGGCACGCTGCCTCGCCCGCCAGGGTCAGCTCCAGGGCGCCGTCCGCCCAGGGGCGCAGGCCGAGGGCCGCAACCCGGCTCACGCCAGGGCCTCGGCGATCAACTCGCTCTCGGCCTCCGCCAGGATGGCGTCGCCAGCTGCGCCTGGGCTCCGTTCCTTGCCGATCTCCATCAGCATGGGCACGGCGAAGGGCGACAGCCGGTCCAGCCGGACATGGCGGATCCGCCCCGCGACCCGGGCCAGGAGGTCGCCCAGGCGGGCGGCGTCGATCATGCCCTCTGCGGCGTCCTGGCGGGCGCAGCGCAGGAGGAGGTGGTCGGGCTGGTGGCGCCGCAGGACGTCGTAGATCAGGTCCGTGGA
>CAIZKE010000197.1 GCA_903933475.1 uncultured Alphaproteobacteria bacterium
AGTTGTTCATCTGATTGTTGAGCACGAACCCGGTCCCTTCCACCATCACGCCGGAGCCGAAGTCGGCCCCCAGGGTGTAGGTCGTGCTGACTGCGTTCCCGGCGGCGTCCGCGATGCTGAAATGGGTGGTGCTGGGGCTCTCGAACTGCCAGGGGTCGCCGGCGCCCATCGCCTTGGCGGGCTTGGCCTTGTCCGGATCGATCAGCGCGGCCCGCTCGGCGCCGTAGGCCTTCGAGGTGAAGCCCTTCAGCGGGACCTTCACGAAATCCGTGTCGCCCAGGTGGCGGTAACGGTCGGCGTAGGCCAGCTTCATCGCCTCGGCCATCACATGCAGAGCACCGGAAGAGCCGGCACCGCCCAACGCCCTGAGATCGAAGGGCTCCAGGATGTTCAGCATCTGTAGAAGGGTGGCACCCCCTGAACTGGCCGGCGGCGTCGTCGCCACCGTATAGCCACGGTAGGTCCCCACCAGCGGCTCCCGGACCACAGCCCTGTAGGCGGCGAGATCCTCAAGGGTGATCAGGCCCTTGTGGGCCTTCATGTCATCAGCGAAGCGACGGGCGATCTCGCCTTTGTAGAAGGCGTCGGCGCCGTGGTCGGCGATCTGCTTCAGCGACCAGGCAAGGTCGGGCTGCCGGAGGACCTCGCCGGCCCTGAAGAGTTCGCCGCCCGGCTTGTAGAAGGTACGTTGCCCAGCGGCGCTCTCAGTCATCCGCTCCTGGGCCCAGCTGAAGACGAAGGCCTCGTCAGGCGTCAGAACGACCCCCTCCGCCGCCAGCCGCCAGGCCGGCATGACCACGTCCTTCCAGGGCAACCGGCCATACCGCTTGTGCGCCAGAGCCAGGCCCGCCACCGTGCCGGGCACGGCCGAGGCCCGGTAGCCGCGGGAGGCCTGGGGCGTCTCCTCGCCCTTGCCGTCGACGAACATGTCCAGCCTCGCCGCCGCCGGCGCGACCGAGCGGAAGTCGATGACGATGGTCTCCCTCGTCCCGGCAATATGGACCAGCATGAAGCCGTCGCCGCCGATATTGCCCGCCCGCGGCAGTGTGACCGCAAGGACGAAGCCTACGGCGACAGCGGCATCGACGGCGTTACCACCCTTGCGCAGGATCTCGGCCCCGACCTCGGTGGCGATGGCGTTCTGGGTGACCACCATGCCCCGCTCGCCCACCACCGGATGGTGGATGGAGGGGTACTCGAGCAGCTGACGACGTTGCGATTGGGCCTGAGCCACCGGCGCGAACGCCAGGGAGAGGGCCGCGAGGGCCGCCAGCCAGAACCGGATCATGGGCATGGGTCAGACATCCCTGGAGGCCTTGTAGATCTCGACGTCAATCTCGTTCTCCCAACGGGCCACCACGGTCGCGACGGCGAGGTCGCTGGTGTTGTTGGGCACCGTCCGGATCATGTCGAGGACGCGATCGAAGGGCAGGATGAAGCCCACCAGGACGGCGGTCTGCTCAGGTGAGATGCCGAACGTCGTCAGCACCCCGGCCAGCATGAAAAGCGACGCCGAGGGCACTGGCGCCGTGCCGACGGCGACCATCACGGTGGTGACGCCAACCAGCAAATACTGCTCCAGACTGAGCTGAACGCCGAAGGCCTGGGCGGCAAAGGTGGCCAAGAGGGCGATGTAGAGCGCCGTTCCATCCATGCTGACCGTGGCGCCCAGAGGCAGGGCGGTTGAGACCACCGCCGGCTTGATGCCGAGGTTCTCTTCCGCAACCCGCATCGCCACCGGCAGGGTGGCCATGCTGGACGAGGTCGAGAAGGCCACCAGCATGGCGTCCGTAATGCCCCGGAAGAAGGGAACCACCGGCAACCAGGCCATCAGTCGCACGACCAGGCCGTGGACGATCAGGCTCTGGAAGATCGAACCCCCGAGAACGCAGAGGGCGAGGACCCCGATGCTGGCGAAGACACTTACACCTGTCGTCCCCATGACCATGGCGATCAGGGCGAAGACCCCGAAGGGGGAGAACTCCATGATGATGGCCACGACCTTCAGCATCACTTCGGAGGCCGACTCGAACACGGCGGCCATCGGCCTGGCCTTCTCACCGGTGGCCAGGATCGCCGAACCCAGCAGAAGGGCAAAGAAGATCGTCGGCAGCAGAGCGCCATCAGCCAGGGACTTGAAGATATTGGCCGGCACCACATCGTTGATCCCGAGGCCGACCGACCCGGTGGCGTTCAGAACCTGCGGTGTGGCGGCCGAGAAGTCTGCGCCCAGGCCCGGCTGGGCGAAGGCGCCCAGGGACAGGCCGACCCCCACGGCGACAGAGGTCGTGAACAGGTAGAGCACCAGCGTCTTGACCCCGATGGAGCCAAGACGGCGCGCGTCGCCCAGGGCGGCGACGCCGGAGACGATCGTCACGAGGACCAGGGGGATCACAGCCATGCGGATCAACTGCACGAACAGATCGCCGATCCACTTGATCGAGGCGGCACCCGGTCCCCAGAACAGGCCCACGGCAGCGCCGAGCAGCAGGGCCGCGATGATGCGCTGCCAAAGCGGAACCCCGAACCACAGGCCAACCATGCGCCCCAGGACGCCGGGCGTCCTGGGCAGCTTTGCTGCGGATCCCGGGTCCCCGGTCATCGCAGGCGTCTCCATCTCCGGCGGAGCCGCCGGGCCCGTGGCGGCGGGAGGTGTCATGCCGGACGCGCCGTTCCTGCCCTCCGGGCCCTAGAAGCGCTTGCTCAGCGTGGCGTACCAATAGCGTCCGGTGGCGTTGTGCAACGCGCCCAGGTAGCCAAAGTTGTTCGACGCCAGCGGCGGGTCCTTGTCCTCGATGTTGCGGACACCGACACGCACGGTGGAGCCGTCCAGGACCCCGTCCCGGAAGGCGTACTGCCCGTAGACGTTGACCGTCGTCCAGGCATCGAGCTCGTAGTAGCGGCCATCCACCTGCGCCGGGCCGGTGTCGTAGACCGAACCCACATGGTTGACGAAGAGGCCTGCGCCCCAGCCGTCCTTGCGCCAGGTCAGGGTGGCGGTCGCCCGGAACTCCGGATAGCCGTCGATCTGCACCCGACTGCCGGCGCTGGCGACCGTCGGCCCGATCAGGGTGCCGTCGGCGATCGCCGCGATGAGGATCTTCTCCACCTCACCCGGTTCCTGGTCGTAGGCCAGCAGCTGGGCGACGTTGAACTTCAGGTTGAAATCACCCAGGGACGTGTCGTCGAGATCGTAATCAACGGTCACGTCCAGGCCCTCGACCGTCCGGGGCTGCAGGTTCGTGTAGACGTCGTTCACATAGTCGATCGTGCCCACTGGACCGGCGCTGGTGGGCGCGTTGCGGACCACGTTCGGGTTTGAGCTTCCGCGAAGGCGCAGCAGGTAGTCGTAGGCGATCTGGTTCGGGGCGCCGAGGACGCCGATGACGTCCGTCTGGCGGATCTGCCAATAGTCGGCCGTGACCAACAGACGGCCATACTCCGGCGGAATGAAGGTCGGCGAATAGGCAAAGCCGAAGGTGGCGTTGTCGGCCTCATCCGGCGTCAGGTTCTCGTTTCCGCTCCGCACTTCCAGGGTGCTCGAGGAGGTGCAGGTCGGCGGGATCGCCGGCGGCGGGGCCGGCGGCGTGTTGATCCGGCAGGCGGCCCAGTCGGTCCGGGTGTTCGCGACCGTCGTGCCGTCGGCGTAGAACTGGGGCAGGTTCGGTGCCCGGAAGCTCTGCGAGACCGATCCGCGCAGCGCGAAGCCGCCGCCGACCTTCCAGAGCACAGCCGCCTTCGGCTTCAGGACGTTGCCGAAGTCCGAATAGTACTCGTCGCGCGCCGCCAACTGGACGCTGACTTCCTCGACCAGAGGGATGCCCATGTCGGACGAGACCACCGGGATCGCCAGCTCAATGTAGGCCGAGGTGACATTGCGTTCGCCCTTCACGTCCGGGGAGCCGCTCGCACCCATGACGTCCGTGCCATAGACAAGGCCGGAGATGGGGTTGGTGTAAGTGATCGTCCCATCCAGCCGGTCGTCCCGGTCGTCCAGGAAGGTCTCGCGCCTGAACTCGACGCCGGCAGCGGCACCGAGCGGGCCGGCCGGCAGCTCCATGAGATCGGGGTTGGAGACCTTGAAGTCCGCCAGCGCCAGGGAGGTCTCGCTGATCCGGTCGACGTTGATCAGGAAGGATTCGATGGTCGCCCGGCTGTTGGGCGTTGCGTCGCCGAGGGAGAAGTTGCGCTGCGAGCCCCCATTGAAGGGGTTGTAGGCGTCTGAGGTGGACCGCGACACAGCCCGCTGGAAGAGCGTGTTGCTGACCGCATTGTAGGTCCGGTCCCGGGTCCGGGCCTCCGAGTAGAGGAGGGCCGAGTCCCAGTCCCAGCCGCGCCAGTTTCCGCGCAGGCCGCCAAGCAAGCGGAGGCTGTCGTCGGTCACGGTGTAGCTGCGGGGCCCCGTGTCGACCGGCCGATAGGTCGTCATGTTCAACGCCAGGCCGCCGGTCGGGACATTGGTGAGGTTGGCCAGGCGATTGGGGCTGCCCGTGGGACCGAAGGGGTTCCAGTAGGCGTTGGCGGCGAGGCTGATCGGCGCCGAGGAGAGCGGCGCAGACTGCTCACGGCTGCCCTTGAAGAGCGAGTGATAGTATCCGAGCTCCCCATAGAACTGGATATCCCCCGTCAGGTCGTACTCGACGGTGCTGAACAGGTTGGTTCGCTCGACACTGCCGCGCAGGGTGCGGTCCGGGTTCTCGTCATAACGCAGGGGGCGTTGGGCGGTGTTGGTGGTGACGCCGTTGCGGATGCAGATGTCGCCGGCGCCGAACACGGTGCTGTTGCAGCCGCCGGTCTGGGTCAGGGCGTTGGCCACCGGCTCGATGTGGAACACGCCGCTGGCCGTCAGGTTGACGCCCGACTGCTTGACCTGAAGGGCGGAGCTGCTGGAGGTCAGGCCGACGACACCGAACGAACCCCAGGGGCTGGAGGTCGACCGGTTGTCGAAGGCCGTGCTGCCTTCCCAGGGCGTCCCGACGACGCCGGGACGATGATCCTCACTGGCGGAGTAGCTGCGTTCGCTCGCATTCAGTCGCGTGCGACCGGTGTAACTGCCGAACAAGGTCAGGCGCAGGCCGTTGTCGAGCTTGGTCCCGGCCTTCACCGTTAACAGGCCCTCCTGATAGTCGGTGCCCTCTGACCCGCCGCCCTGCAGTTCGACGCGGAGGCCCTGGAAGCGCGTATCCAGGACGGTGTTGACCACCCCCGCCACGGCGTCGGCACCGTAGATGGCCGCTGCACCGTCCCGCAGCACTTCCACGCGCTTCACGCCGGAGACCGGGATCGCGTTGGTGTTTGGCGTCGTGACCGGCACGAAGTTCTCGGTCTGGGTGCCCGGGTGCAGGACAGACCGGCGACCGTTCAGCAGCATCAGGGTGTTGCCGGTGCCCAGGCTGCGCAGGTTGAGCGAGGCCACGTCGCCGCGCGCATCGTTCAGGTTTCCGGTGGTGCGGGCTTCCTGGAACTGGACGTCGCCAGCCTGGGGGATAGACCGGTACAGCTCGTCACCCGAGACCGCGCCCGTGGCGATGATATCGTTCTCGGTGACCACGGTCACAGGAAGGGAGGTGTCGACCTTCGCGCCCTTGATCTGGCTGCCGATGACCGTGATGGCCTCGACTTCCGTGCTTCCAGAGCTGGCACCCTGGGCAAAGGCTGGAGCCGCCGCCAGGGACACCCCCGCGAGCAGGGCGAACTTAAAGGTCGTCATAATTCTGTGGGACATGCCCGGTAATCCCCTATGTGCGCGGAATCAGGCATTCCGTCCTGACTCGCATCTGTTTGCCGAGCACCTTGGCTGTTTGGTCGCCCCCGGCCAATACCAAAACACTCCAATGCCCGGGAAAGGCGCAGCCGGTCCCCGGGGCTCGGGCGGCGCAGTCGGCGGCCAGCGGATAACGCCGGACACCCGGTCCCCCTGATGGGCGAAGTCACCCGGCCATAGGGACCCGGTCGCCGCCGGCCCGCAGGCCTGCCGGCGCGCTAGAGCCCAATGTTCTTGGGCGGGTATTTCACGAAGGTCGCCCCGTGCTGGCGCATCTCCGCGCCCATGGTGGCGAGCCAGGCGCTCATCCGGTGGCCGACCGTGTAGTCTTCCTTGGGGTTGAGGTAGAGGTTGAACAGCCACGGTGCCGTGCCGACATCCTGCACCGTTGCCATGTCGATCCAGAGAAAGGGCGAGCCGTTGTTGACGACGACGTGCTGGTGGATCTTCAGTTCGTGCATCCGCATCGCCATGAGCGTCGTGTTCATCCAGAAATAAACATGCTCACGCAGCGTCTCTCCGCCCTTGGTCAGCAGGAAGGAGGTCTGGTCTATGCCGTCGATGTAACGGTCCTGCGGGAGGGACCCGGTCGCGCCCGCCAGGCGCAGCGAGGTGTTGAACAGGTCCATCAGGTCGAAGAGGTCGTCCGAGACCTGCCCGGGCTCTATCATGCCAGGCCAGTAGGCGATGCCCGGCACGCGGACGCCGCCTTCCCAGGTCGTGCCCTTGGCGCCGCGGAAAGGCGAAAACCCGCTGTCAGGCCACATGTCCATCTGCGGGCCGTTGTCCGATGTGACGAAGATGAAGGTCTTGTCGAGCTCTCCGGCCGCGTCCAGCGCTGCGACGATGTCCCCGATGATGGAATCCACCTCAACCAGCGCATCCTTGTAGGGCCAGCCCGCCGCGCTTGCGCCGGTGAATTTCGCCGAAGCGTAGTTGTCGGTGTGCACCTTCATGAAGGCGTGTTCGATGAAGAAGGGCTCGTCCTTGGCCGCCAGCTGGGCGATCCGGGCGACCGTGAAGTCGCGCAGCCGGAGATCGGCCTCGGCCATGTCCTTGGTGGAACGCGTCGGGACCGCGACCTCGGTCCGCCCGCCGGCCCAGCCGTGCATCAGGTCGATCTCGTTACCCAGGTCGCCATAGGCCGCCAGCGAGCCAGGCCGGTTCACCAGGTCAGGATAGCGGGTGCCATCCAACCCCTGCGTGATCTCCTTCTGTGCGCTGTAGAAGCCGTAGAACTCCTTGAAACCCACGTCATGAGGCCGCATCCCCTCCTTCTCGCCGATATGCCATTTGCCCACCAGCAGCGTGTTGTACCCAGCCTTGTTCAGCAGGGTGGGCAGGGAAACTTCAGTGTCCCAGGGGTTGGCTGTGATCCGGTCCCCCGCAAGGATCGGCCGGGTCAGGCCGGTGCGCACCGGCAGTCGGCCGGTCAGAATGGCGGAACGCGACGGCGTGCAGGTCTGCTGGGCATAGGTCGAGGTCAGCCGCAGTCCGCCGGCGGCCAGCCTGTCCATGTTGGGCGTGGCCGCCCCGATGGCCGCGCCGCCCCCATAGCTGCCGGGATCGCCCCAGCCCATGTCGTCGACGACGAGCCAGACGATGTTTGGCCTCTGCCCGGTGCGGGCAACGAAGGCGTCGAGTTTGGCCTGGGCCCCGGCCTCCTGCCTTGGACGGGGGATCGCGGGCTGCTGGTGGTCGTTCAGGGTGACAGTGCGATCAAACGGCTGGGCGGCCTTGGCTGGCTTCACCGGCTGGGCGAGCGCGGTCGATCCGAGAAGCATCGCGGCGAGGACAAGACCAGAGGTCAGGGTGCGGGAGACGGGCATGGGGAGAATCCTGACGGAGGGATATGCGGGGTTCAGAAGCTGGCGCCGACTGACAGCCAGAAACTGTCGCTTTCCAGCCGGTTACGGGCGCCGAACTCGGTGATGTACTTGGCCTCGAGGGTGACCGGCACATCCCCCATCTTGGTGGCGTAGTTGATGATTGGCCCCGCACCGTAGACCCGTGCAGTGAGGCTGTCCTTCTTGACGAAGCGGCGAAGCAGGTCTGCACCCGAACCGCTGTCATCGCCGATCTGCTGATAGGCATAGGCGGTCACGCCGAACGCCAGCCCGTTGGGCAGGTGCTGCGCGGCGGCGATCTCCAGGTGCGCCTCGGGCGCGGTCTGGTAGTCGGTTTCCGCGTTCTCGAGCGAGAGTGTGACGCCCGCCGCCGCGCTGAACTCGCGACCGTTGGTGCGGTTGAGATAGGTGTAGGCCGCGCCGGGGTCGAAGGCGGCCCGGTTCTTGCCGACGCTGGCGGCGCTGACCGAGCGCGTGGCGAGGTCGACCGACGCGGGCTCATAGTACCCGGTCGGCAGGTAGATCGTGGCGTTGACCTGCCAGAAGTGCACGCCCTGGTTCCACCCGACCGCCGGCGTGACGGTGATGTCGCCAATTCCGGTCACGCTGTCGCGGACTGACCCGGACGCCCCGTTCAGAAGCGCGCCGGAGAAGGTCAATTCAGGGTTCGCGACCGGCAAGGTCACCGTCAGCATCGGACGCCCGCCCCAGAGGGATGCGTCAAAGCTGCGCGTCGCGTTCAGCTTCAGTATGCGGACATCCGTCGACACGTCCGAGAACGGGATGCCCCCCAGGGCGACGAACTCGACCTGCCCCTTCTGAAGTACGAGATCTCCCGAGAAGTAGTCGCCCGGCGGCGGCACGATCCCCGACAGGATGTCGCGCGAGCCGAGCAGATAGCCGCCGGTGCCGCCTTCCACCGCCCGAGCAGGACCCGCCTGGAGGGCGAGTAAGCCGGCGACAAGGGCGGCCGGCCAGGTTTGAAGGATGGGTTTCATGGTGCGGGTCCTTAACTGCAAGGCGACGCGGACAGCAGCAATGTCCCCGGCAAAGGCGATTGGGTCGATGTCGAAACGGGCGAGTCACTCAGGGGGTCTGGGTGGGCTCCGTGTTTACCGTCCCTGAATTTCGCTGCGCGGACAACCACCCTGCCCGTTTTGTCCACGGTGAATCCGCGGGTGGACGGCTTGCTCCCCGGTCCTTGGAGGCCAAGGATTTCGGCGGGCCGGCGGGTGTTTGGCTTTTGACGAGGGGTCTCGGCGTGCCGAGGATCCCGCCGCCTCATTCGGCAAGGCAGATGAAGCTGCGGGCGCAGGCTCGCAGCTAGCTTGCACGCGCATCCACGCTGACGCAACGTGCCCCCCGTTGTTCCGGGGGATGCGATGATGAGACTGGGTACCTTCCTGCTGGCAGGGATGACGAGCGCATCCCTGCTGGTCTGCGCGCCGGCGGCGAACGCCGAGTCCGAGCGCTTCGTGGTGGTCGCGAACGGGACCAAGGTCGGCTACCTGAATGTCGACGGCGACGCGCGTCGACGGACCATTGCCTTCGACTACAAGATCAACGGTCGCGGACCCTCAAGCCGCGAGACCCTTGAACTCGACGCCGCTGGACTGCCTGTCGCCTGGACGGTCGACGGCGCAACGACCTTCGGCAGCAAGACCCAGGAGAGTTTTCGCCTCCGCGGCCGACGCGCGACCTGGAGCGACGCCGCCGGGCCAGGGTCGGCGACCGTCGCCGATCCCAGCCTCTACATTTCCCAGCACGCCAGCCTGTGGGCACCGGGGGTGTACGCGCGCGCCCTGCTGAAGGACGCCGACAGGGAGATGCCCGCCCTTCCCGGCGGCCGGGTGCGGCTCGAGAAGATCGAGGACCTGGACCTGAAGAGCGCCAATGGCCCGTTGCGGGCCACGGCCTGGCGGTTGTCGGGCCTGGAGCTCACGCCTGTGACGATGGTCCTCGACGCCGACGGGAATCTCCTGGCGCGCGGGATCGGTCGCGCCGCCCTGGTCCGCGAAGGGCTGGAGGGTGAAGAGCGGCGCCTGCGGGACCTGACCGCGAACTGGAACGCCGATTGGCTGGTGGGGCTCCAGAAGGCGGCGGCGCACCGCTACGACGGACCCGTGCGGGTCCGGAACGTCCGGGTGTTCGATCCGCGCGCAAAGGTCCTGACGGGTCCGGTTTCTGTCGTCTTCCACCGCGGACGTATCTCGGCGGTCGCTCCCACCGATACGCCCGCAACCCCGGGCGAAACCACCATCGATGGCGGCGGCGGGACGCTGGTTCCGGGCCTCTTCGAAATGCACGGCCACCTCGGCGACTTCGGTGCTCTATGGAACGTGCTCGCCGGCGTGACCACCGTGCGCGACATGGGATCGGACAACACCATCCTGAGCCGCCTCATCGAGAACATGGACTCGGGAAGGCTCGCCGGCCCCAACGTGATCCGTGCGGGGATGATCGAGGGCAATAGCGCGACGAACAACCAGTCGGGGTTTGTCGTCGACAGCGAAGCGGCGGCGGTCCAGGCGGTCCGCTGGTACGCCGCGCGCGGCTATGACGACATCAAGATCTACTCCTCCATCAAGCCGGCCTGGGTCCCGGCGATGATCGCCGAGGCGCGCACACAGGGCATGGGCGTGCTGGGCCACGTGCCGGCGTTCACGACGTCCGATGCGATGATCGACGCCGGCTACGATGAGATCACCCACATCAACCAGCTGATGCTGAGCTGGGTCCTCAAGCCGGACGAAGACACCCGCACCCTGCTTCGCCTCACCGCGCTGCGGCGCCTGCCGCAAGTCGACCTCAACAGCCCGGCGGTCCAGGCGACCCTGCAGCGCCTGGTCGACCGCAAGGTCGCGCTGGACCCGACCTTCGTGATCCACGAGGACCTGACGCTGAACCGCACCGGCACGATGCCGCCGGGCACCGCGGACTACTTCGATCACATGCCCGTAGGATGGCGGCGGGACTCGATGCAGGCGCTTACGGACGCGTCCCGGCCGGAGGATGATGTCGCCTATCGGGGCGCCTTCGACCAGATCGGCAAGTTTCTGACCCTCGCGCATCGGCGGGGGATCAAGATCGTGCCCGGAACAGACACCGGCGGCGCCTTCACCCTCCACCGTGAACTCGAGCTCTATCAGCGCATCGGGATGACGCCTTCGGAGATCCTG
The DNA here is from genome assembly GCA_903933475.1 of uncultured Alphaproteobacteria bacterium. Lineage (GTDB taxonomy): Bacteria > Pseudomonadota > Alphaproteobacteria > Caulobacterales > Caulobacteraceae > Phenylobacterium. The sequence goes on from CAIZKE010000197.1 coordinate 10,791, forward strand.
GCGCGCGCGACGCTGGAGATGGCCCAGCACACCGGTCGGGACCAGACACTGGGCTCCATCGAGAAGGGCAAGGTGGCCGACTTCTTTCTCGTGCCCGGCGACCCGACGAAGGACCTGAAGGCGATCAAGACCATCCGGATGGTCGTGCGCGATGGCGTGGTCTACTTCCCAAGTGAAGTGTACCCGAAGCTCGGCGTGCGGCCGTTCACGACGGCGCCCGTGGTGACGCCCGGCGGATAGACGGGACGCTGGCAGGCTGCGGGAACGAGGGGCGGCTCCAGTTCTATTATTGTTCTTGTTTTGTTCTTGTCGATAGGGTGATGGTGTGAGAGGGTCCAGGCCAACCCTGGAGACCTGCATGCGCAAGTACCGACCGGATCCTTCCCGCCTGGAGGGCGCGGCCCTTGATCGCTGGTACCGGCGCTCTCCGGCTCGGATCCGGGCTGAGCGGGAGGCTGCGAGGCGGGCGCAATACGACGCCTTCTTCGGTCAGGCCGGTGGGATTTCAGAGGCCAGCCCGGAGGACGGGATAACTTCGGCCCCGGGTTCCCGGGCGGAGTCGCGGACCAATGTCCTCCAGTTCGCCCGGCGGGAACCCATCCCGACGACTCCCACGGTCATCACGACGGGCGGGCGCCCGATCCTCGGAGTCCCTCCTGTAACCGGAGCCGGCTGGGCGTCGGGGGCTACAGAAAGCTTCTTCGAGACCTATCCGGCCATCCCCAACCCCGTCTTGGGGCCAGCCTACGTGACGGACCTTCCGAAGCCCCTCAATCTGGTGACGCCGCGGGTCAGCGATTGGTTCGAGCTCGGGGACGGGCGCCTGGTGCGGGGCGCGGATGAGGTCGAGCGGCTCTTCGTCGAACAGCGCCTGCGTATGTCGGGAGAGGACAAGCCCGAGCCGCCTGCACGGGTCCAATCCGACGACCGCTTCCGCGACGGAGCCATTCCCCAGGCGGAGCAGCTGGCGAAGGGAGAACGCGAGATCGACCCGACCTGTCACGTCTATGGCGGTTGGGAGCGGGACCCGACCTTCTCGAGCAATGCAGCCTGGACCCAGGATTACGAGGACCAGATCACCCAGGCGCCCGGTCTCGACTATGTGGTGCGCAATCCGGTGGAGAAGCCGGTGCGGTTCGACGGGTGCGCCGTCTGGGACCCTCGCCGCCCCCTGCTCGAGGCAAAGGGCCCCGGCTATGAAGCCCTGGACCGGAGGGCCCGAAAATCGACATTCTTGGGGGGTGTGTGGGATGACGCGCGGCTCCAGGCAAGCCGGCAGAACCGGGCCGCGCGGGGCAAGACCGTCGAGTGGCATGTCGCCGAACCCGCCGTGGTTCCAACCTTCCGGGAGATCATCGGGTCTCCCTCCTCTCTCCGGGTCCTCCAGACTTCGCCCCGCCCGGGCGCCCCACAACCCAAGAGAAGGTGACCGAAATGACCCCCAGAGACGACCGGCCTTCCCAGGACGATGAAGACGCCTTCGACGCCTGGCTCGAACGCAAGCACCGGGAGCGCAAGTCGAGCTCCGAGGCCGAAGTCCGGCAGCGTCGAGAGGCCGACTTCCCCGAGGCCCTCCAGGGGCGATGGATCTACCCGGACGACTCGGACACGGACGTCGTCATCCAGGGCAGCCAGATCCTCTGGGGCGGCGCACCCAGGCCCTATGTCGACAAGATTCTCGTGGGCACCGAGGGCGACGAAATATTCTATGAAGTCTTCTTCCCTGACAACGTGGACGAAGACAGTCAGACAGTGCTTTTGCTCCTGGGAGACGACCTGTTCTTCAAAAGTTGGCACGACGTCGTCGGGCTCGTGAGGGCGGAGACCTGAGGCCCGGGCGCCCAGGTTCGGGCGCCTGCAGGCGGGGGACTGGCCGATGCCGGCGGGGGCGAGCTGGATATCGTCTCCGGCACGCCCAACTGTCGTTTGCCCTCAACTGAGTGACGCTGGGGACAGCCTGGCCCCTGGTGAACTCCGCCGAACGCCACCTTGATGTTCGCCGCACCGGTGGCGGGCAAGGCCGTCGCTCAAGAAGCTGGCTCGCCCACCTTGCACGGCGCGCAGGACCTGAGGGCTTGGATTCGGCCCGACATCACTCCGGTGTTCGCCCGATGCCCATTGATGGGCGCGTCCTGGCTGAAAACTCCCCTTGCGAACGTCCGCTTCCAGGAGCCGGCTGGCCTGCCGCCCAAATCTGCCCCTGTTCCAGGGTCGGCTTCAAAGTGGCGCGAACAAGGGCTCACAGCCCGTGCCAAGGAGAAGACGGTCCACACGTCCGCGTGCCGCGTCATCCAGCGCGAAGTAGGCCTTCCGGAGCCAGCCAAGGCATTTTGCCTGGTATACAAAGGACTCCTGCACCCAGCGCTGGCCGTCCACCTCGCACTCCACCTGCTTTGCGCCCTGCGCGACCGCGTTCGCATTGCCGATCATGAAGGGTGCATAGACCCGGCCGACTTCGCAAAGCAGGCTGCGCAATGTCGGCGGCGGATCGGACAGGTCGACCCAATCGGCTTCGCTCACTTCGAGCCCGCTCACATCCTCCAGCCTTTCGGTCCAGGCGTAGGCCCGGGGTGAGACCTCCATGGCGACCTGGCCCGGTGTGGGATCAGTGATCACGAGCATCGTCATCTGACCGAAGACTGCGAAATCACCGGCGCCGGGCCGTTGCCCCAGAAGGTAGGGCTGGTTCTGGATGTGCGCCTCGAACACCTCCAGGAAGCGACGCCAACTGCTCTCGATGATTGGC
>CAIZKE010000198.1 GCA_903933475.1 uncultured Alphaproteobacteria bacterium
CGGCGCGCCGTCCAGAAGGCCTGCCTGGCGCCAGTGCTCCAGCTGGTTGGCCTGCCCGCCGCCCGTCAGCGCGACCTCGCGGTTCAGGTTGCGCGCCTTGGGGCCGATCGGGGTGACCGCACCCTCCAGCTGGTGGCAGGTCTTGCACTGGTTCTGGTTGGGCACGGCGTAGTCAAGGTCGACCTGGACACCCTTGGGGTCGGTGAAGCGCACCTGCAGGCGGGCGCCGGCCCGCTTGAGCACCGCCTCGGTCCCCTCTGCATTCCAGACATAGGTCTGGGCCGTCCACCCCGAGGCCTTGTGGATCAGGAGGCGGGTCTCGACCTTGCGCACCTCGCGATCCGGACGGCGCAGGTCGGCGGGATAGGCGAAGGTCTTCACCAGGACGGCGCCCACCGGGAAGTCGAGGACGCCCGTCGCGGTGTAGCCCATCTTCCGGCCCGGCGGCGTGAAGACCAGGCGGGACTTCTCCGAGTGGTCGGTAAAGAGGGGCGTGGCGAGAACGTAGGGAACAACGCCCGAATTGGGCCGGCCGGCGGCGCCATCGAGGAAGAGACGGTAGTCCGACAGCCGGGGCGCAGGGTCTGCCTGCAGTACCCGGTCCAGGTCGACGCCGGGCGGCGAAGACGCAGCGCCCAACCCCAGAAGGGCGGCAAGGAGGACAAGGCCGCGCCTCACGGGCGGGCGGCCTCCAGGCGCACGGGCGCTGGTTCCGGGATCACGGCGTCGCCCACCCTGGCGGCCACGGTGGGAGCCGCGGCGTCCACCCGGCCCGGACCCGGCAGGTTGAGGTTCAGCACGGGCCCGTCGGCCAGGCGCACGCGGGCAGTGGCCGGCTGGCCGGGAACCGTGGTCACCCCGTCCCAGATCACGGGCGGCAGGGGACCGCCCAGGGCCTTGGCGATCTCCGGCCCGCCGGGGAACTGCGGGTCCCAGCCATTGCGGCCGATACGGTTGTCGCGGACCACGATGTCCCGCGGCAGGGGATTGTAGGTCGGGTCATTGAAGGCCTGGGTGTAGCTGACCAGCATGACGCCGGCGCTCTGGTTGCCGCTGATCTCGTTGTCGAAGACGTGGACGTTGCGGTTGGCCATGACCATGACCCCTGTCCCGGTCGGCACGCCGGCGACGATGTTGCCCTTGGGGGCGAAGTTGGGGGTGTCGTTGTCGACGATCCGGTTGCGGAAGACCCGGGTGGAGTGGCCGCCCATTTGCGGCAGGTTGGGCAGGTCGAAGACCAGGACGCCGCCGGCGTTGCGGGTCGCGACATTGTCGTGGACGTCGGCGAACATGGAGTTCTCGATCTCGATCCCGGCGACGTTGAACTCGGCCCGGCTGTTGCGCACCACGATGTGCCTGGACTGGCCGACATAGATGCCGGCGTCCGAGGCGCCCTTCACCACCACCCCGTCGATCAGCACGCGCTCCGACGAAACCGGATAGACCCCGTAGGCACCGTTGGTCGCCTTCGGGCCGCCGGTCCACTCGACCCGCAGGTTGAGGTAGCGGATGTCGTCGGCGCCCTTGGACTTGATCCCGTCGCCGCGGGTGTCCTCCACCGCCAGGTCCTTCACGGTCACCCGGTCGGAGGTGATGAGCAGGCCCTCCCCCGCCCCCTTCTGGCCCTTGAAGGACAGGACGGTGGCGCCCGGCCCCGCGCCGGTGACTGTGACCCCGTCCACGTCGAGGGACAGGCCATCGGACAGGTCGTAGCGGCCGGCGGCGATCTGGACCGTGTCGCCGGGCCTGGCATCCAGCAGGGCGGTCTGCAGCCGCTCCTGGGCGTCGGGGCCTGGCGCCACCATGAGCGTGGCGGCCTGGGCGGCTCCGGAGGCAGCCATAATGGCGGCGACGGCGGCGAGACGAACGGTAAGGCTGGGCATGACTTCCCCCGGAAGGCCCTGGCGACGCTGGCGGCCGGGCCGTGGAGGGGGCATGTTACGGCTTAGGGCCCGCCTGTCCAGCGGACCCGGAGACCCGACATGCGCCACAAGCCCCACCCCGCCGCCCTCACCGCCCTTGCGGGCCTCGCCGCCCTGGCCCTGGGCGCGGGTCGCGCCGCCGCCGCACCGCAGGACCGCTACGCCGCCAATGACGGGGTCAGGATCCACTATGTGGTCGCGGGCAAGGGGCCCCTGGTGGTGATGATCCACGGCTTCCCCGACTACTGGGCCACCTGGAAGCCGCTGATGGGGGTGCTCCAGGCGGCGGGCTACCGGACCGCGGCCCTGGATGGGCGGGGCTACAACCTCTCGGACAAGCCCGAGGGGGTCGAGGCCTACGCCATGCCCAACCTGGTCGGTGACGTGGCCGCGGTCATCGCCGCCGAGGGGGCGAAGGACGCCGTGGTGGTGGGCCATGACTGGGGCGCGGCCAGCGCCTGGCAGGTGGCCATCCAGCGGCCCGAACTGGTCAACCGGCTGGTCATCCTGAGCGTCCCCCACCCCTCCGGCTTCGGCCGCGAGATGGCGGGCAACGCAGAGCAGCAGAAGAACAGCCAGTACGCCCGGAATTTCCA
>CAIZKE010000199.1 GCA_903933475.1 uncultured Alphaproteobacteria bacterium
GGGGCCGAAGGTGTGAGGGCCGGGCCTTTCGCGCACCCGACCCTCTCCGGCCGTTGCACCAGTCGCCAGCCGGCTTCCCGCGCGGGGGAAGGTGATGGACAAAAAGCAAGGGCCGAGGTTGCCCCCGGCCCTGCGCCGCACCCTCGAAACGGTGCGGGTAGTCAATGCAATCACACAGGAGAGGAAGGGGGCCGCGACCAAATCGTCGGCGCAATTCGCGCCTCTAAGGATGGAACGTGCTTCGCGTCAGGTGATTTGTCAAGCGGGTGGTTTGGCCTCGAGGGCGATGGTCTCGGGGTCCAAACGTCGGATGGGGCTATTCGGGTCTGGCCAGTCGTGGTCGGCGGCCTTCGCCGCAGCCTCCAGCCCTAGACGGATGCCCTCTAGGCGCGCGGCGTCGATTAGTTTCTGGATGTCGCCCTCTACGGCTAGCCGGGCACCGTCAAAGGCTTCCAGCCCCTTCTGAAGCCCCTCTTTGCGGGCGGCGTCGATCAGGTGCTGGTTGAGGATGCGGTAGCGCCGCGCCTCATCCCAATCTTCATCTCTCGCAAAAGATGTCCATTGCAATCGGTTCTTATCAATGACTTGAACCTCAACATCATCCGCGACCGGCTGGGGTCCGCCGTCGTGATTGATCCAGTGGGTCATGCAACCTCCCTTGCCCTCACAGGGGCCTCAAGAACCCAGACGGCCAGTTCGTGCTGGGCGGCGGCGGTTGGCAGAAGGGACCAACCGGCAGGCGGCTCCCCGAGGCCTTTGCAGAGAGCTATGCGGATCAGCGCGCATACCGCTTCCCGCCGAAGCGCTTCCAATCCTTCGTCAGCCATAACCAGGCTTATGGCGGATCGAAACCCTAGCTTTTTTGCCTCGGCCACCAAGTCGGCAGGCAATTGCTCCCCAAACACGTTGTCGAGCAGGGTTTTGGTTTCAGCGTCGATTTTCATGCTATTTCCTTTCGCTCCACCATCGGGCCCTCATAAACTCGCCTCAGGTTCTCCAGCGCGGCCCGCACAATTGCTGGCTGGGCATCCCTGCCCGTCACGCCTGAAACCCGCTCCACAATGCCTCGCCATGCCATAGGCCGGTCTTCCTCGACCGTGGCCACCATGAAGGCAGTCAGCAGCGCCTCATCCATCGGCCCGACACCGGCGAGGGTGCGTTCCACCTGCCGGCCAGCCATCAGCATCCGATCCGTCACCAGCTCGGCCGATCCAGACCCGCCGTCGACAAACTCCGTCCGCCCCGTTGCCCCCGAGAGCCCGCGCCATGTGGCCCAGGTCTCGGCAAGGCGCATCGCCGCGGCGTGGTGGTTCGGGGTGATGGAGCCCGAGCGCAGCAGGACGGTGAAGACGTTGGAGCGCCAGGCCGAAAGGATCTTGCCGTCCGGCCCGAGGTTCACTTCGGCGCCCATGTCGGTGAGGCGCTCCACCTCGGCCTTGGTGTTGGCGCGCTCGCGTTCAGCGGCGGCGGGGTCGTGGATCTTGCGGCGTCGGCTCATGCGGCCATCTCCAGCGCCTGGGCGAGCATCCGGCGGCTGGATGCCAGGGCCTCGCACGTCGCGTTGATCTCGGCCAGCGTCGGGAACCACGTCGAGGTCATGGCCAGTTTCATGCAAGCCGCCTTGGCCACGTCTGCCGGGAAGCGCATCAGGCACCCGGCGTAAAGTTCCAGGGCGACCGCGGCTCCGGCTTCAGACTTGCGCCCGCCGGCGGTTGCAGACTGGAGCATCACCAGCCAGTCCTCGGCCTGGTCCTTCGTCGGCCCGGTCAGGGCGGCTCTCATGCGGGCAGCGGCCACCGGGATGTTCTCGCCGTTGCTCCCCGGCAGGACGCGAGCGCCGACCGCCTGCACCCGGAAGCCGCCGCTCACCGGGAAGCGCAGTTCGGTCTCAACCGTAACCTCGACGCCGAGCGACGATTGAAGCGAAGTCAGCAGGGCCTTGTCCGCCGCCGCCGGGTCGGGCTGGGCGAGAAGCCACCCCCGGGCCGCTTCCTCGTCCCCGGCGACCGTCACGGATGACCCAGTTGTGCCAGGTCTTGGACCAGTCGAGTTTACAACCGCCCGAACCGGGGCGGGAATGCCAGTAGTTGCAAAACTCAGTCGCTGCACGGTCGATCTCCGGTTCAGTTAGGCCCTCGGCCTTTGCCTTGTCTCGATCCTGGGGGGATGGCTGCCAGTCGTCTGGCAATCGCTCGCCACGCTTCCCCCCCGGTTGAGGGGGGGTAGGGGGGTTCTTGGTTCCTACTGATGGTTCAGTTGACGGTTCAAACGTAGTGAGGGGGGAACGTCCTTCCCCACCCCCCGGAACGTCGTTCCCCACCCCCCCGGAAGGAGGTTCCCCACCCCCGGAAGGATTTTCCGGTTGCTGGTTTCCCACCTTGCCGATGTTCAGGGTGATGAGGTCGGAGGCCCGCGAGCCGTCTTCCCGACGGCGTTCTTCCCGGTTGATGAACCCTTCAGCTTCGAGGTCCTTCAGGGCCTTGCGGATGGTCTTGGTCGTGAGGCCCGTCATCTTCGCAAGGGTCGATTGCGAGGCCCAGGACTGGTTCATGTTGTTGGCGAAGTTCGCCAAAGCCAGCAGGACCAGTTTGCCGGGCGCAAAGACGCCCTGAACCTTGAAGGCCCAGTCTATCGCTCCGACGCTCACTGAACCCCTCCCATGCGCTTCTCATGCTCGCGCACGGCGTGAATGATGGTGGTGTGATGCAGGTCGCCCATCCACCGGCCGATCTGGGGAAAGCTGAAGCGGGGCTCACCGTTCGGCTTGATGATCCGCCACAGGCGCCAGGCCAGTTCCTGCCGAGCGCGGACAATCGGGGCAAGGCGGGAGCGCCCAAAGATCGCCTCCGGGTCGAGGTCGTGCTTGGCGGCAACCTCGCGGGCGATCTGCCGCACAAGGTCCATCCCTTGGGGGCCGTCATCGGGGTTGGTGCGGGGCATCCCGAGGCCGGGGATCGAACCGATCTGATAGGTCAGCGTCATGCCGCCCACCGCCTGAAGTCCCGAGGTCTCAAGGGCGCCGTGGGGAGAAACGCCATCTTCCGATGCGTGGGGCAGTAGGCCCCGTCCGTGGCCGGCTGGCCGCAGCAGAGGCTGTCCGCCCCTTCCCCGCCAACAACCCAGGCGCAGGTGAACGGCGCACGGTCGAGCAGGGGGACGGGATCAGATCCCGGCAAGGGCGCGAAGGCTTCTTCCTTCACCGGCCTCCAAGGCTCGCGGCTCTTAGGGTTGGCCAGATGCCGCCCCCGTCCCGAGTTCGCTTCGATGGCTGCGTCCTGTTCCGCCTTGCGAACGGCGAGCGTCACCTTGGGTTTGACGTAGCGCAGGGTCGGCTTCGGCTTGGCCTCGGCCTTGACGAACACCCGCTTGGGCAGGCCCTGGCCCTTGTCCCGCAGGCGGTAAAGCCGACCAATCACGGCATTGCGGGTGATGCCCATGCTCCGGCCGATCTCGGCGGCGCTGTGGCCGTCAGCCTGAAGCCGCAAGGCCGTGTCGTCCATGTCAGGGGTCCAGGGCGTCATCAGGCCGCCCTCTTGAGCGGGTGAAAGAGCGGGGCGCACACGGCGACCTTGCCGGGTCCGAAGCGGCTTTCCGAGAAGGCCAGGAACCCGCGAGGGTTGGCGTTCAGGATGGCGGCCAGATGGTTCTCGCAGGCCTGTTGCTGCTCGATCCGGTTCAGGCCTCCCGAGGGCTCGCCCTGCGAAGGCAGGTCCTCCGACACCTTGCGCTTCAGATCGCCGGTGACCTTGAACCACCGGGAACGGCACCCTTCCGCCGTCCGGTCAAAGACCTTGCCGATCTCGCTCCAGCGTTGACCCTGCTCGCGCAGTTCCAGCAGGGCGGCTTCTTCCTCCGGCGTCCAGTGACGGGTCGCGCCGGAGAGCGTGGCGAGGCGCTTGCGGATGGCAGCTTCCGTAAGCCCCATGCGCTCGGCAATCTGCGGGCGCGTCAGGCCCTGGGCGCGGCATCCCTGTAGGGCGGCGTCCATTTCCTCAGTCCACTTCCGATGTGCTGACACGATAAATCCTCAGTTTGAGAAAGCCCGGTTTTGCGGGCGGGGTTTTGGACCAGTGGAGAAAAATCCCCCGGGCCATGTGGTCGTCCTCAATCACCCCGGCGCGCTTCAGGAGGTCCGAAGTGGGCTTTTCGAGGTTGCCGAGGTCGCGGCGTCGGCGGTCGGGCGCCGTGGCCTCGATCCAGAGCCGGTAGTGCTTGAGCGGGGCCTGCGCCGGCAGTTGCGCGGCCACGGCTTTCCCGGCCTCCAAAATCCAGTCCCGATACCGCTTGGACAGGATGACCCGGCCATTGACGGCCCGATGGGTGGCGTTCACGCTCGGGGGATAAGGCAGGGTCAGGGAGATCATCTGCCGACCGCCATCGTTCCGGTCTACGGCGCCCGCTTCTTCTGGCGGGCCTGCGGGATGGAGAGAGGACCAAGCGGTCCCCTCCCCCCCGTCAGGCTTGCGGGACATACCGGCTTCAAATGCACACCCCGCAGGGGACCGGCTTGACCCGTAGGGCTGCCCCGCCATTGCGGCGGCGCCCGACCAACCGCCGGGAGAAAGGACCCCCGCGCGGAACTCGCGGACCGTGGATGTGGTCCGGTAATCCATCAGGCGGCGCGATCCGTGCGCGGCTCAAGCCAGGCGCTCGGAGCAATCCCGAAGGCGCGTTCGATCTTCACGGCAACGGACAGCGAGGGCGACTTTCGCCCGTTGATTAGTTCCGAGGCGTGACTGACGCTGACCTGCACGGCGCGGGCCACTTCCGTAGGGCGCAGCGTGTCGATGGTTCTGACTGGAGACTTCATGCGCCTTAATTCGCACGTGGCGAACCGGGCCGCAAGAAATAAGTTCGCCCCGCCCGAAGCCCCGCCCGAACATTTCTGTTGCGCCATAGTTCGCCACGTGCGAATGTCCTCCATCGCCACAGCGCGACGGAGAACAGACATGAAAATCACCCCCGACAATTTCGCCGCCGTCTTCGAGTACATGGTCGGCGAGCCCGGCCCCGCCGACTTCCACGACAGCCTCACCGAAATGCACGCCTGCCGCTGCGATAACTGCGGCACTTGGTGGTGCGACGGCGAGACCCTGGTCGCTGGCGACTTCAGCGATGAAGACCTCTGCATCGAGTGCTGGGAAGGCTTCTCGGACGTCTGGTGCGAAGGCATCAGCGCGTCGCAGCATGAAGCGGCCAGCGCGGCGAAGTACCTGCTCTGGGACGCGGTGCCTTACCGCACCCTCGAAGCGGCCCTCGAAGACCAGAAGGAGCCCGCGTGATGCCCACCCTCATCATCACCGCCGCCCCCGATGGCTGGTCGCTCCGCTTCCGCGAGGGCGACGACTTCCACACCGACGAAATCATCCAGACCTTCACCAACGCTGACGAGGCGTGGGCCGCTCTCAAGGCCGCCCGCCGCGCCGCCTTCCAACTCAGGAACCTCACCAATGTTTGACACCTCCCCCACCATCGCCGCGCTCGCCAAGGCCCTATCCGCCGCCCAGGGCGAGGTTGAGGGCGCCGTGAAGGGCAAGGCGAACCCCGCCTTCCGCAGCAAGTATGCCGACCTCGCAGCCGTCTGGGATGCCTGCCGCGAAGCCCTCACCAAGCATGGCCTCGCCATCGTCCAGAGCCCCGGCCCCTGCGCTGACGGGCGGATGGAAATGACCACCATGTTGGCCCACGCTTCCGGCGAGTGGATGCGCGGCACCCTCACCATCCCGCTCGCCAAGGTGGACGCCCAGGCCTACGGGTCCGCGACCACCTACGCCCGGCGATACGCCCTCGCCGCCTTCGTCGGTGTCGCCCCCGAGGACGACGACGGCAACGCTGCGGCGGCGGCGGCTCCCAAGCGCGAGGCCCCGGCCCCGGCTCCGATCGGTGGCCGCAAGAACGCGGCTCAGGCCAAGCGCGACGGCGACCACGAGCGCATCATGGCCGAGGTTGACCGGCTCACGAAAGAGGGCATGGCCGACTGGCTGGCCAACTTCGACCGCTACACGAGCGACCTGCCCCTTTCATGGCTCGACCCGATCCGCGACCGCCTCCACCTGCGCCGGGATGAACTGTTCGGCAAGGCCCAGCCCGAGGCCGACATGGACGCGGAGTTTGCGGATACTGTCGGGCGGTTTGGCGCTCTTGAGCAGGACGCGGCGTAATGTCCCGCGCCCTCGTCATCCTCAACCGCGCCTCCGACCGCGAGCGCGTTCAGGCATGGGCCGCTAAGGCCCCCTGGGGAACCCGCGTCACCTTTCAGGAGGCCAAGCGGACGAGCGACCAAAACGCGCGGATGTGGGCGATGCTGACCGAGGTCGCCCGGCAAGTGAAGTGGCACGGCCAGCGCCTGTCGGCGGATGACTGGAAACTCGTGTTCCTGTCGGCGCTGAAGCAGGAACTGCGGATCGTCCCCAAC
>CAIZKE010000200.1 GCA_903933475.1 uncultured Alphaproteobacteria bacterium
ATTGATGCAGGCCCCCACGTGCCCCTGCCTGAGGGGGTGCGCTGGCCGGCCGACATTCCCCACCCGGTGTTCGCCATCGGCGTCCACATCTATCTGCAGGACTGCGCCCTCGAGGACGGACCGACCGGCGTCCTGCCGCACAGCCACCTGTCGGGCCGGCCGCCGCCACCGGGCCGCCATCTGGACGATGACCTCGACTATGAAGGCGCCCGGGTCACGCCCCTGATCACCCAGGCCGGGGACGCGGGACTGTTCGTCTCCGACGTCTGGCATCGTCGCATGCCGACCCGGGACGGCGATCACGGCCGCTTCTTCCTCCAGGTTCACTATGGGCGGCGGGACATCGCCCAGCGCCTGCTGCCGACGGCGGAAAGCAACCCGCTCTCCGCCGAGGCCATCGCCAGAGCGACCACGGATCGGGAACGCCGGGTCATCGGCCTGCACCCGAAACTGTTCTACGACGGCTGAACCCCGGGGCGGCCCACATCATCCCGTCCGCCAGCGCGGTTCAGGGCTCCAGCCCCTCCATCCGGTCGCCGAAGTCCGCGATCAGGTCCGAGGCGATGGCGACCCAGGGCTCCACCCCTTCATGTCCCTGGAACCAGGCCGAGTAGAGGGCGGCGAGGCAGCAGGTCCAGGCCAGGAGGCGGGGCGCGGACAGCCCCGCCATGTCCGCCACCTCCAGGCTGCGCCGCGCCACCGTCGGCGCGGTGGCGGGTCCGTCCTGGGGTGCGGCAGGCTCCAGGCAGAGCATGATCGCATAGTCATAGACCGGGTCGCCGATCAGTCCCTTGGGGTCAATCGCCAGCCATCCCCGGGGACCGCCATCGAGCAGGTTGCCGTGGTGCAGGTCGCCATGAAGCGGCACGACCCGCCGGGTGGTTGCAGCCAGTCGCGCGTAGATCTGCGCCGCGTCTGAGAAGACGCCGCCCGTCTGCGCCGCCGCAACCGGCAGGGCGCTGAACCAGGTCTCCATGGAAATCGGGTGGATGTCGGAAGGGCAGGAGACAGCGTGCAGGACCGTGAGCTGCTCGCAGATCACCCGGAGGGCCGCTGGCTCGCCCGCCTCCAGCGCCAGGTCGACGAGGCTGGAGGAGCCCATGGCGCGCTCCATCAACACGGCGTCGGCCTCGCGCTCGTAAACCCGGACCGCGCCCCTGCCCCCATAGGCCCCCAGGAAGGCCGAGCCCTGGATCTCCTGTTCGGCCATGCAGGCCTTGAGCATCAGGGCCTGGCCCTCCCGCCGCACAGGCAGGAGCTGGCTCCACGTGCTGGCAAAGGGCTCCCCGTCCGCCTCAAGCCGCCAGCGCGTCAGCCAGGGCTCAAACCCTGAGAGGTCCACGGGTTCCCCTTCCCCCTACTTGTCCGGCGCCGTGATCGGACGGGCGTCTTCCCAGCGGTAGGGCAGGATGTCGGGGGTCACCTGGACCTCGGTGGTGAATTTCAGCGGGTACTTGCCGCCGCTGGGATAGGTCAGCTCCACGAAGTAGGCGGTGTAGCCGTTGCCAGGCCGCTGAACGGAGGCGACGAAGGTCCCGTCGGATTGGGGCGACAGGACCGTAGAGGTGAAGGCCTTGCCGATGGTGTCGACGCGGAAGTCCCGGGCCTTGGGGTTGGTCGCCTGCCAGAGCCGGACTTCCGTAGGCTGGCCCTGGGGCTTCACCATAAGGGCCCCATCGGTCCGAAGGGTCCAGGAATAGTCCGGCAGGGGCCGGCCGTTGAGCACCGCGTCGTGGAAGGCGGTGATGCTCTCCATGATATCCGTGCCGGCGGTCGAGTGATTGGAATTCGGGATCATCCGCAGGCGCCTGGGCTGGGCGACCTTCGAATAGCCGTAGCGGGTGTTGTCAGGCGGGAAGTACTCGTCGCCCACGGCGTTGATCACGTATTTCGGGATCTTCATGGTGTCCCGGTCCTGGTAGTTCAGGGGGTCCTCGATGCGGTTCACCTCTGCCACGCCGGGCTTGCCGATCTGGGCCGGGATCAGGCCCGCATCGACATAGTCCTGCAGGGCCGGCGAGAAATAGCCGAGGGCCCGCCAGTGGTGGATCACCGTCTCGTCCACCCCCAGGACATTGATGACGATGGGAACGATGGCCACCACCCGCTTGTCGACGGCGCCCACCAGCCAGGCGGTCCAGCCGCGCTTGGAGCCGCCGGCCACCACAAAGCCGTCGATGCTCCGCTTGCCGCCGGAGTCGGTGCGGATGAAGTCCTGCACTGCGGTCATGGCCTGGGTCCCGCTCTTCACCATGGGCAGGCGCAACAGGGTCTGCGGGTCCTGCGACTTGGCAAAGCGCGCCTGCAGGAAGGCGATGATCTCGTCCTCCACCCGGGCCTTCTTCAGGGGGTCGTCGGCGAAGGTCAGGGGCTGGTTGGGCACGTCGTCCAGCTGGACGACGACGGAGCCGGTCTCCACCGCCATCTTCGCGAACCGTTCCGCCGGGGCGGTGGGCGCAGCATCGCCCTTGTCGCCGCCGGTGATGTAGAGGAAGGCCTTGGTGTGGGACAGGTTGTCGGGGATGACGATGGTCATCCAGTGCTTCCAAACCCGGTCGTCGACGTCCTTGGGCCCCCAGGTCTGGCTGGTCATCTGCAGGATGGCGCAGCGGTAGCCCTCGCCCGTACAGGTCCCGACCAGGCGATATCCATAGCTGGGATCGGGCTTGGCGACGTAGGCGTCGAGGGCGTTGGGCGGACCGGCCAGGGCGGCCGGGACCGCCAGCAGCGCCGCGGCGAGGCCGCACAGCAAAAGGTTCAGAAGTCTCATGTCGATATCCCCCCGGTTGATGGCGGGCAACCGTTCCCGGCACCTCCATCCAGAGAGGGATGTTCCGCCGCGTGGGGGCCCGGCGCAAGCCCTTCCCAGCGAGGCGGCCCCTCTTCCATTTTGCACCGCCCCTTGGAGATCCCTATCTGTCGGCGGCCTATGATTGAGGGACCTCTCGATGTCTTCACCCCAGACCCCCCCGCCCGCAGGCTTCGGCCCCATCCTGCGCAGCAGCCCGGTGCTGGAGGCGCTGGGCGGGTTCATGAGCCGGGGCGAGGGCCCCGACCTGGAGATCGGATTGGAGGTCGGGCCCAACCACCTCAATGCCCGGGGGGGCCTGCACGGCGGGGTGATCGCCACCCTTCTGGATGTGGCGACCGGCTACATGCTGGTCGCCCGGTCCGGGGGCAAGCGCCGGGTCACGGCCCGCCTCACCGTCGACTACAGGTCGGGGGCAAAGCCGGGCGAGTGGCTCCAGGTCCATCTCGACCGGACGGAGGAGGACGGACGAAAGACCCTCGCGCACGCCCGGCTGATGGCGGGCGAACGGATGGTGGCTGAAGCGAGCGTCCTCTTCATCGATTCGCCGACTGCAAGGGACTGAGGCGCGAGGCCCCGGGTTTCGTCAGGCCTCCGACGGCGCCCAGTTGCCGTGGAAGCCCGGGGGAATCCGGTGGGGGATGCGGATGGAGGCCTGGGGGGCACCCTCGAAGTCATCGGCGTTGAGGATGACGAGGTCGGTGGCCTCGTTCGAGAGATTCACCACGAAGCCCATCAGCCAGCCGTCATCCTCGGCCCGCGCGGTCGGGCGCGGGACGAAGACGAATTCCCCGGGCAGGAAGCCCGTCCCGAAGTCGTGGACCTGCCGGGTTCCCGCCTCCAGGTCCTGCTTGAACAGGCGGGTCTGGTCGGGTGCGGCGGCGTCGAAGCCCGCCGTCAGGGACATGGCGTAGGCGTAGCGGTAGGGCTTGCCGATGCGGGCCTCGTTGGGCCGGGGGAACTCCTGGCTGTCCGGGTCGATCACATGCCGGTCGACGGAGCGGGCGACGGGGTCAATCGTCCAGCGCTCGAAGGGCGTGGACGTCGACACCGGTCCATCCATCCTGTCTCCATCGAACATGGTGTCATGGGCGCAGACGTCGAGGATGACCTTGCCGTCGGCGGTCTCAAAGCCGTTGCAGGGGTGGAAGACGTAGCAGGGCGAGACATCACACCAGATGATGTCGTCTGCGGTCCCGGTCTTCGGCAGGAGGCCCACCCGGGCCCGGTGATCCGGGTTCCAGCGATAGGGGAAGGCATGCCCCGCCAGCAGGGTCTTCAGGGAGAAGGTCACGGGCAGGTCGAGGATGATCACGTAGTTGCGGGTGATCATGCTGTCGTGGATGGAGGGGCCGTTGCGGACCGGGATGGACAACTCCCGCGTCACCCGGCCTTCGGGGCTGACCACCACGTGGCGAATAGAGTTCAACTCGGGCCCCTCGTAGCAGATGGCATGCATCTCGCCGGTTTCGGGGTCCCGGTGGGGATGGGCCGAGAACCCGCCCTTGAGCGTCCCGCCGAAGGGGTCGTGGGCCAGGGTCTGGAGGTCTTCGCCCAGCCGGACGGGATAGCTTCCCGCCTCGACCAGGGCCCAGAGGGCGCCCGCGTGGCCCAGCACATTGGTGTTGACCGAATCCGACTGGCCATTGCGGGGGCCAGGCGCCTCGGGCTCGCCCAGGACAGCGGAGACGGCCCGGGACCGGATCCAGCGGTTCCGGTACCAGAGGGCCTTGCCGGCCTTCAGGCGCACGCCGTGCACCATGCCGTCGCCCGTGAACCAGTGATAGGCCGCCGGGTTGACCGGGGTGGCCGGATTGGGACCGATCCGCAGGTAGCGACCGTCCAGCTCCGCCGGGATGGATCCTGTGACCTCCAGGGTCTCCAGGGTCAGTTCCGCCTCCATCGGCTTGTGGACGCCTTCGAGATAGGGGTTGGAGGTCTTCCGGGTGGCGAGGCGCGCGCGGTTGAACCCGACCACGGCGCCGAGGCCTTTGGTGACCGTGGCGCGGATCGCGGTTTCGATGGGACTGGACATGACGGGCCGGCTCCTTGGAGGTCGGGATCAGAAATCTTACAATGTAAATTGTGACAGGTCTGGCCCGTCTGTCAAGCTGGCGAGGTGGCTGGGTTCAGAGGCCCGCCCGCGGCTGCGGAGGCAGGGCGCGAATCCAGGCCCGAACCAGGTCCAGGCCCTCCTCGTGGCGCAGGGTCCGCCCCAGCTCGGGCATCATCACGCCGGGCTCCATGGAGGCCATCCGGTAGGCCAGGATGGAGCGATCGGGATGGCCGGGATCGACGCCCACCAAACGATCGCCGGCGCCCCGTCCGGCGGCGACCGGGGGCTTGCCAATCCCCAGGGCAGCGGGGCGGGTCTCCTCGGCGGTGAGGAAGAGACCGGAGTTGCTGGCCGACCCCGAGGGGGTGTGGCAGTGGCCGCAGTTGACGTCGAGATAGGCCCGGGCTCGGGCGTCCAGGGGCTGGGAAGCGTCATCCCAGGCGGCGAGGCGCGGCCGGGCGGCAGGAGGCGGCGCGCCGTCCAGAAGGCCTGCCTGGCGCCAGTGCTCCAGCTGGTTGGCCTGGCCGCCGCCCGTCAGGGCGACCTCGCGGTTCAGGTTGCGCGCCTTGGGGCCGATCGGGGTGACCGCGCCCTCCAGCTGGTGGCAGGTCTTGCACTGGTTCTGGTTGGGCACGGCGTAGTCGAGGTCGACCTGAACACCCTTGGGGTCGGTGAAGCGCACC
>CAIZKE010000201.1 GCA_903933475.1 uncultured Alphaproteobacteria bacterium
CGGCGCGCCGGGGCGTTTCGACCTGGAGAGCCTGGCGGGCCCCACCCGGCGCGACGCCCAGCTGCGCTGGGCCGCCCACATCACCGCCATCGTGCCGCCCTGGCAGGCCCGACGGATCCTGCTCAGCGGCGACTGACTTCAGACGGACGGCCTGAAAACTTGGCTTTGACTGTATTTTTATTACAGTCTCAGCCATGTCCTGCCCCCAATGCCCCCTGCCTGACCTCAAGGCCTGCCTGGCCATGGAACGGCGCATCGACGCTACCCGCCTGGAGGCCTGGCAATCCGACATCCGCAGGCGCAGCGGTGTCTGCCTCTCCGGCTTCGACCCCGATCCGCCGCGCCTGCGCTCCGAGGCCGAGCTCCGCGCCGCCGCCCGCCGCCGGCTTGCCAACCAGAGGGCCTGGCGGCTCAGCCCCCGGGGCCGTCTCGAGGCCCTCGCCGCCGAGGCCCAGGCCGTCTCAGGCCGCACCCTGCGCGCCGGGCGGGACCTGGCGGGCTATCGCGCCGCCGTCGCCATTCCCGAATTCAGCGACGCGGCCCGGCACCTGACCCGCCTCGCCGCCGCGGCCCGGCGGGCCCTGCGGGACCTCGAAGCCTGCGAGGGCGGTCCGGAATGACTTGGCAGGGGGCCCCGAACGGGGGCACGTGACGGATTGCACGCTGGTTCCGTCTCTCAGGTCTTTCGGACGACATGTCCTCGACACCCCCCGCCAGCGACGCAGATCCTGCCCAGGTGCCAAAGGCCGGATGGGTGACGCCAGCCATCATCGGCTCGGCCCTGCTCATGCAGACCCTCAATGCCACGGTCCTGACCAACGCCCTGCCGACCATGGCCCGGGCCCTGAACGTCGAGCCCCTGCGCCTCAACCTCGCCATCACCATGTACATGCTGGCCGCCGCCGTCTGCCTGCCGATCAGCGGCTGGGCAGCAGACAAGTTCGGCGCCCGGCGGGTCTTCCTGGCTGCCATCGCCCTCTATGCCCTGGCCTCCGCCGCCTGCGGCCTCGCCGGGTCCCTGCCCACCCTGGTGGCGGCGCGAATCGCCCAGGGCGCAGCGGGCGCCCTGAGGGGGCCCGTGGGGCGCCTGGTCCTCCTGCGCACAACGCCGAAGTCCCAACTCGTCGGGGCCATGTCGGTCCTGACCATGCCCGCCCTCCTCGGCCCGGTGATCGGCCCCGTCCTCGGCGGCGCCATTGTCACCTTCGCGGACTGGCGTTGGATCTTCTTCATCAACCTGCCCATCGCTGCCGTGGGCCTCGTCATGGTCCTGCGCCATGTGCCCCAGGTGGCCGAGCAGGTCGTTGCGCCCATCGACTGGCCCGGCGTCGCCCTCACCGGACTTGGCCTCGCCGCCCTGATCTTCGGCTTCGAGAACCTGGGCCGGGACGTCCTGCCGCCCCTGGCCGTGGCCGGCCTCTTCGCCTCAGGCCTTGGCCTCCTTTGGGCCTATGCGCGCTACGCCCGGGGCAATCCCCACGCCGTGCTCGACACCAGCCTGTTCCGCATCGCCACCTTCCGGGCCTCGGTGGTGGGCGGCGGCTTCATGCGCCTGGCCATGGGCGCCAGCCCCTTCCTCCTGGCCCTGCTTTTCCAGGTCGCCCTCGGCATGAACGCCCTCCAGGCCGGCCTGCTCACCTTCGCCAGCGCCGCCGGGGCCCTGGTCATGAAGACCGTGGCCCCGCCCATCCTGCGGCGCTACGGCTTCCGGCAGGTGCTGACCGTCAATGCCGTCATCGTGGGCCTCAGCTTCATGGCCTGCGCGAGCTTCACGGCCTCGACACCGCACCTGGCCATCACCGCCATCCTCCTGGTCGGCGGCTTCTTCCGGTCCCTCCAGTTCACCAGCCTCAATGGCCTGGCCTACGCCGACATCGAGTCCGGCCAGATGAGCCGCGCCTCCACCCTCGCCTCCATGGCCCAGCAGCTGGTGCAATCCATCGGCATCGGCCTGGCCGCCACCCTCCTGCACGTCTCCATGCAGGCCCACGGGGTGAAGACCCTGACCGTGGACGTCATCGCGCCCATCTTCCTGGTCATCGGCGCCGTGACCTTCATCGGCCTGGCCTTCTACCTGCGCCTTCCCCGCGACGCCGGCGACGAGATGAACGGCCGGGCCTGAAGGGGCGCGGACATGAAAAAGGGGGCGGCGCCCGCGGCCCCGCCCCCCTCATGTCTTCCGTAGTCCCCGGTGAGGATCAGACCGCCGCCAGGTGACGTCCCGAGGTCAGGGCCGTCTTGGCCGCCAGCTCGGCCTTGGCCGTCTCGTACTCCGCCGCCAGCCGGTCGACATAGTCGGCCACCGAGGGGATGTCGTTGAGCACGCCAATGCCCTGGCCACAGCCCCAGATATCCTTCCAGGCCTTGGCTTCGGTATTGCCGCCCGACCCGAAGTTCATCTTCGAGGGGTCCGCCTGGGGCAGGTTTTCCGGGTCCAGGCCCGCCCGCTCGATGGAGGGCCGCAGATAGTTGCCATGCACGCCGGTGAAGAGGTTCGAGTAGACGATGTCCTCACCCGAGCTCTCGACGATCATGTCCTTGTAGCCCTGGACCGCATTGGCCTCCTTCGTCGCGATGAAGGCCGAGCCCATATAGGCCAGGTCCGCGCCCATGGCCTGGGCGGCCAGGACGGAGCGGCCGCAGGCGATGGCCCCCGACAGGGCGATCGGCCCGTCGAACCACTGGCGCAGCTCCTGCATCAGGGCGAAGGGCGACAGGCCGCCGGCATGGCCGCCGGCGCCGGCCGCCACCGGGATGAGGCCGTCAGCGCCCTTCTCGACAGCCTTGCGGGCGAACTTGTCGTTGATCACGTCATGCAGGATGACACCGCCCCAGGAATGGATCTCGGTGTTCATGTCGACATTGGCCCCCAGCGAGGTGATGACCAGCGGCACATTGTATTTCTTGCAGAGGGCGACGTCCTCATCGAGCCGGTTGTTCGTCTTGTGGACGATCTGGTTCACGGCGAAGGGCGCGGAGAGACGGTCCGGATTCTTGCGGTCCCAGTCGGCCAGTTCCTCGGTGATCCGGGCCAGCCACTCGTCCAGCTGGCTGATCGGCCGGGCGTTCAGCGAGGGGAAGGACCCCACAACGCCCGCCTTGCACTGGGCGATGACGAGGTCGGGTCCGGAAATGATGAACAGCGGCGAGGCGATGACGGGCAGGCGCAGGCGCTGGGAGAGAATGGGGGGCAGGGCCAAGGGAGAATTCCTGTTCTGAGACCTTAGAATTTACATCGTACAATAAAACGAGGAAGTGGCAATCCCCCCGCCGCCGGTGACCGGCCAGGCCCCATACTAACTCTCCGGCCGCCGGGGGAAAGGGGGCACCCCTCAATACGCGATCCCTCCCCGCCTTGAGGCAGGTGGACCTGAACGGAGGAAGTCTCCTGCGCCGCCCTTGACCCCCTCAGTCGGCTTCGCCGACAGCTCCCCCTGAGGTGGAGCAATTAGCTCCCTAATTCCTCCCC
>CAIZKE010000202.1 GCA_903933475.1 uncultured Alphaproteobacteria bacterium
CACCCCACCAGGCGAAGCCCTGAAACCCCCCGCCCCGTTGAAAAAAACCCCCGGATGGGGGGAGGGCCGGTCGCCGGGCCGAGGGGCGCCAGAGTTTCACCACCCCCCCCGTGTGGTCTCTTGCCACCCACCACCGCCCACCACCGCCCAGGCCGCCGGCCAGGTCGCGCCGTGTGCCGCCCCAGATCCCCGCGCCTGGTATCCGGCCAGCTGCTAAGCCTGCCCCGTCTAGGGACAACCGAAGCAAATTTGATAATGCGTCGCATGTGCAACAAGGCAGCATCTTACCCCCAGATCACCCCCAGGAGGCCGGGCGGCCGCCCCAGGGGCCTCGCGGTGGCCCGGTGTGGCGTCCTGAGGCCGGGGCGAGGAACCCCGCCACAGCCGCGCGAGTGTGGCCCCCTTCCCCCCCCACTCACCGCGCCGCGCCAGCCCGACCGCCCCGCCGCCCGGTCGGCCCGACCAGGCCGGCGAGGGCCGCGCCCTGGACACCGCCGAAGGCCCGGAAAACCAAGGCCCGTGCTTACATGGTGCTTATTCCTGAGAGGGTCCGGGAAAATGCCCCGTCCCGACGCTCCGGAAAATCGATCTAAGATACTGTTTTTATGGGGTTTCCTGGTGGAGCCGAGGGGAGTCGAACCCCTGACCTCATCATTGCGAACGATGCGCTCTACCAACTGAGCTACGGCCCCAAGGAAGGCGCGGAATAAGCGGTCTTGGGGCGGGGCTGTCAAGACGGCTTGGTGGTCCCGTCTTGCCGCCGGCGCGCAGGGCCTTTATGAGGCGGGAATGATTGGAAGCTTCCTGCACTTTATCCTCAACGGCCTGATCTCGCTCATGATCTGGGCGATCATCATCAGCGCGATCATGTCCTGGCTGACGGCGTTCAACGTCATCAACCTTCGCAACGGCGCCGTGGCCGGCGTCCAAAGGGTCCTGGAGACCCTGACCGCCCCGGTCCTGGCGCCCCTTCAGCGCATCATCCCGCCCATCGGCGGCCTGGACATCACCCCGGTCTTCGCCCTGCTGATCCTGCAGGGCGTCCAGCGCTACATCCTGCCGGCCCTGCTTGGCGGCATCTGAGCCTCCGCCCGCCGGAGCGTGAGGCGGCGCGCCTTCCCGGCCTGCGGCATACGGGGTCTGCGCCGCCCCGTCCTGGGAGCCTGTCCGTGATCCTTACCCTGTCCTGTCCCGACCGGCCCGGCATCGTGGCCCGGGTCTCGACCCTCCTGTTCGAGCACGGCGCCAATATCCTTGACGCCCAGCAGTTCGACGACGGCGAGACCGGCCGCTTCTTCATGCGCGTGGTCTTCTCCCCCGGCCCCGGCGGGGCGGCGGCGGTGCGGCCGGGGCTGGCGGCCCTGGCGGCGGACCTGTCCATGGAATGGAGCCTTCGCGATCCCAAGGCCCGGCGGCGGGTGATGATCCTGGCCTCGCAAACCGACCACTGCCTGGCCGACCTGATCTGGCGCTGGCGCCAGGGCGAGCTGCCCATGGACATCTCGGCCGTGGTCTCCAACCACCCGGAGGCCAGCTTTCCGCACACGGACCTGAAGGGGATCGCCTTCCACCACCTGCCGGTGAGCCCCGAGACCAAGGCCGAGCAGGAGGCGCGCCTCCGGGACCTGATCGCTGCCACGGGAACCGACCTCGTCATCCTGGCGCGCTACATGCAGATCCTGTCCGAGGACCTCGCCCGGCACCTGGCCGGGCGGTGCATCAATATCCACCACTCCTTCCTGCCGGGCTTCAAGGGCGCGCGGCCCTATCACCAGGCCCATGCCCGGGGGGTGAAGGTGATCGGCGCCACGGCCCATTTCGTCACCCCCGACCTCGACGAGGGCCCGATCATCGAGCAGGACGTGGAGCGGATCAGCCACCGCGACCAGCCCAAGGACCTGGTGCGCAAAGGGCGCGACATCGAGCGCCGGGTCCTGGCCCGGGCGGTGCGCTGGGTGCTGGAGGACCGGGTGCTGCTGAATGGCCGCAAGACAGTGGTGTTCAAGGACTAGGCACCGGCGCCATTTCGCCGTCGTTAGGAGTGGGGGTCAGTTGAGACGCCGTTGACCCCCTCCGGCCCGGGGCCTTGCCCCGGTCCACCTCCCCCCGGGGGGAGGAATTAGAACGCCAATTGCTCCCCATCAGGGGTAACTCCCGGCGAAGCCGGGTGAGGGGGTCAAC
>CAIZKE010000203.1 GCA_903933475.1 uncultured Alphaproteobacteria bacterium
CGCACCGTCGACCTTCCGGCGCCCGCCGCCCCGCCACCCCAGGCTGGGGACCTTGTCCGCCTCGAGGCCCGCCTCGACGACCTGGAGGCCGGCCGAACGCGCACGGCGGCTTCGGCCCGGTCGGCCCTGGCCGCCGCGGCCCTCTTGTCCGCCGCCCAAACCTCACGGCCCTTTACCGGGGAGCTGGCGGCCGTGGCGGCCCAGGCTCCCGCAGGCATCGACCTGTCCGGCTTCGCCGCCATGGCCTCCACGGGCGTCCCCAGCCGAGCCGCCCTGGCCCGGGACTTTCCCGACTTCGCTGCACTGGCTGCTGCCGCCGCCCGCCGCCCGGGCGAGACCGCAGGTCTTGGCGACCGCCTCCTGGCAGGCCTGTCGCGGGTCATCGTCGTGCGCCCGGTGGGCCGCCTTGCGGGAGACGGCACCGACGCGCGCCTGGCCCGCGCCGAGGTCCAGCTGAACGAAGGCGACCTGGAGGCGGCCCTCGCCAGCCTTGCCGCCCTGCCCCCCGCCGCCCAGGACGCCCTGCGCCCCTGGTGGGGCCTCGCCCAGACCCGGGCCCGCCTTGACCGCCAGGCCGCCGCGCTTTCCGAGCGCGCCCTGCGCGACCTCGCCCGGCTTGAGGAAACGGCGCCATGATCCGTACGGGTCTCTTCCTCGTCCTCGTTGCCCTCGCCGCCGCCCTGGCCCTCGGCCTGGCCGGGGAATCCGGCCGGGTCGCCATCATCTGGCTGGGCTGGCGGGCGGACCTGACCGCCACAGCCCTCATTGTCCTGGTCCTGCTGGCGTCCTTCCTCGCCTTCGCCGCCTGGCGGCTCCTCCTCTGGGTCGCCGAGACGCCGCGCCGGGCCGCCGTTGCCCGGGCCGAGGCCCGCCGCCGGCAGGAGATCGAGGTCCTCACCCGGGGCTTCACCGCCGTGGCCGCGGGCGACGGTGCCGAGGCCCTGAGACTGGCCGCCAAGGCCGCCGACCTCGGCGTCGAGGCCCCCGCCCTGGCCCGCCTGCTCTCGGCCCGCGCCGCCGAGGCCGCAGAAGACCCCGTCGCGGCGGAAGCCGCCTGGACCAGCATGCTCGCCTTCCCGGACCTGCGCCTCGCCGCCCGCCGGGGCCTGACCAGCCTGGCCCTCGCCCGGGGTGACCGGGCCGGCGCCGTGCAGCACGCCGAGGCAGCCTTCGCCCTGGCGCGCACGGCCCGCTGGGCCTGGCGCCTGCTGCTGGAGGCCCGCCTCGAGGCTGGCGACTGGGAGGCGGCCCGCGACCTCCTCAAGACCGGCCAGGACCGTCGCATCGTCAGCCCCGAGGTGGCCGAGCGCGGCCGGGCGGCCCTGCTCGCCGCCTCCGCCGCCCAGCTGGACCTGACCGGCGACGCCCGGGCCCGGAGTCGCGCCGCCGACTATGCCCTGGAGGCCGCCCGCCTCCAGCCCGGCTTCGCCCCCGGCGTGGTCATGGCTGCCCGGCTCTTGTCTGCCCAGGGCAAGGCTGGCCGCGCCACCCAGGTGATCGAGGCCGCCTGGAAGGCCGCCCCGCACCCCGCCCTCTGGCTGGCCCTGCGCGACCTGAAGACCCAGGAGACCCCGCGCGAGCGGGCCGCCCGCCTGGTTGCCCTCGCCGCCCTCAACCCTGGCGCCCGGGAGTCGCGCATCCTCTCCGTCGAGGCGGCCCTCATCGCCGGCGACGCTGCCCGGGCGGCGGACCTGGGCCGGGGCCTGGAGGCCGAGCCTCTGACCGCCCGGATCGCCGGCCTCCTGGCCCGCGCCGCCTTCGCCGCAGGGCGTCCCGACGAGGCCCGGCTCTGGCGGGCCCGGGGCCTGACCGCGCCGGGCGAGGCGGACTGGTCGGATCTCGACCCCGAGGGCCGGGCCTTCGCCTACCAGCCCGCCGACTGGGCCCGCCTGGCCGTCAGCTTCGCCGAGACGGGCGATCTTATTCATCCCCGGCATGAGCGACGCGAGCCGGGCCTGTCGGACCTGCCGGACCTGCCCATGTCCTATGCCGAGCAGGACCTCTCCGGCTTCGACGCCTCGGTGCCCTTCCCCATCGGAGAGGGCCTGCAGGGCGAGGAGGACGACGAGCCTGATCCCGCCGCGCCGCCGCCCGTCCTGCCGCCTGCGCGTCGCCGCTTGGCGAGACCGCCGCGAGACGCTAAGTAGGCCCCGTCCGCGGGCCTAAGCGCCCGACAGGCCCTTGGGCCGCCTTAGCTCAGCCGGTAGAGCGACGCATTCGTAATGCGTAGGTCAGGTGTTCGAGTCACCTAGGCGGCACCATTTCCCCCGGTCCAGCGCTGCGGAGTTCCGGACATGAACCCCCCAGCGATCCGGATCCGGCCTGAAGTCGAGGCAGATCATCCCGCCATCTTCGACCTCACCCGCCGGGCCTTCGCGCCCATGCGCTTTGCCGCTGGTGATGAGCAGGCGTTGATCAGAATCCTGCGCGACCTGGGCGCGCTCAGCCTTTCCCTCGTCGCGGAACACCAGGGCGAGGTCGTGGGGCACGTCGCCCTCTCCCCGGTCACCCACGAGAGCGGTGAGGCGGGATGGTTCGGGCTGGGCCCCATCTCGGTGGAGCCGGCGCTGCAGCGACAGGGCGTCGGCGGCGCCCTGATCGCCGAGGCCAGGCGGTGGCTCTCGGACCAGGCCGCGCGAGGCTGCATCCTGACGGGCGATCCCAACTACTATCCCCGGCATGGCTTTCTTCCCGCGCCGGAGCACGCGCCGGAGGCTGAGCCGCCGGAGTATTTCATGGTGCTGTCCCTGGCGGGCGCCCTCCCGGCCGGCCGGTTCCGCTTTCATCCGGCGTTTCACGCCTGAGCGGGCGACCCACGAAGCCTGCCTGGAGGCGGCCGCCTCCGGGCCCCTCTCTTCAGCATGGCCCTCCCGCCAGGATGGCCAAACGGCCGACCCGCTACTGGAACCGGTAGCCGACCGACACGCCATAGGTCGCCGGACGGCCGGTAAACCGCACAGTGGTGTCGAGGTTACGGTTGGCGGCGGTCCAATAATAGACATCCCCCACATTGCGACCCCAGGCCCACAGGCGCCAGTTTCCGGTCTGGCTTTCGAGACCGGCGCGGAGGTCAACCAGGCTGTAGGCCTTCACATTGAGTGACGGCAGCTCGCCCAACTGGCTATTGGTCTCGTCCTGGGAGTTGACCCCGCCGCCGACAAAGCCATTGAGACTATCGCCGATCGGCCAGACATAGTTGATATCGGCAACCACATGCCATTTGGGCGTGTTGGGAAACGCTTCCCC
>CAIZKE010000204.1 GCA_903933475.1 uncultured Alphaproteobacteria bacterium
ATCACGACTTAAGGGGTTACTCCCACTCGATCGTGCCCGGCGGCTTCGACGTCACGTCGTAAACCACGCGGTTGACCCCCCTCACCTCGTTGATGATCCGGGTGGCGCAGCGGCCGAGGACCTCCCAGGGGAATTCGAAGAAGTCGGCGGTCATGCCGTCGGTGGAGGTCACGGCCCGCAGGGCCAGGACGTCCTCATAGGTGCGGGCATCACCCATCACGCCCACGGTCTTGACCGGCAGGAGGACGGCGAAGGCCTGCCAGATGCTGTCGTAGAGACCTGCCCGGCGGATCTCCTCCAGGTAGATGGCGTCGGCCTTCTGGAGGACGGACACCTTCTCCGGCGTTATTTCACCCGGGATGCGGATGGCCAGCCCCGGCCCCGGGAAGGGGTGGCGGCCGACGAATGGGGCCGGAAGCCCCAGCTCCACGCCCAGGACGCGGACCTCGTCCTTGAAGAGCTCGCGCAGGGGCTCCACCAGCTTGAGCTTCATGTACTCGGGCAGGCCGCCGACATTGTGGTGGCTCTTGATCACCGCCGAGGGCCCACCCCGGGCCGAGACGCTCTCGATCACGTCCGGATAGAGGGTGCCCTGGGCCAGGAAGGCGGCACCCTCGATCTTCGCCGCCTCGCGGTCGAAGACCTCAACGAAGAGCCTGCCGATGGTCTTGCGCTTGGTCTCCGGGTCGGTGACGCCTTTCAAGGCTCCGAGGAAAAGCTCAGCGGCATCAACGTGTACAAGCGGTATATTGTAGTGATCTCGGAACATGGTCACGACCTGCTCGGCCTCGTTCAGGCGCAACAGGCCGGTGTCCACGAAGACGCAGGTCAGCTGGTCGCCGATGGCCTCATGGATCAGGACAGCAGCCACGGAGGAGTCCACCCCGCCGGACAGGCCGCAGATTACCCGCCCCTCACCCACCTGCTCGCGGATCCGGGCGACGGACTCCTGCCGGAAGGAAGCCATGGTCCAGTCGCCCGACAGGCCGGCGATACGGTGGGTGAAATTGCGCAGGATCAGGGCACCCCGCGGCGTGTGGGCCACCTCCGGGTGGAACTGGACGCCGTAGAACCGGCGGCCCTCATCGGCGATCACCGCAAACGGGCTGCCCTCGGACGAGGCGACCACCTCAAAGCCGGAAGGAATGGCCGTGACCTTGTCGCCATGGCTCATCCAGACGACCTCCCGGTCGCCGACCTCTCCCAGGCCGGCCAGCAAGGGGGACAAGCGCTCGATCCGGATCTCGGCCCGGCCGAACTCCCGGTCATGGCCGCCCTCGACCCGCCCGCCCAGCTGGGCGCAGAGGGTCATTTCGCCATAGCAGATACCCAGGACCGGTACGCCGAGTTCGAAGACCCGGGAGGTGACCGAGGGGCTGTCGTCCTCGTGGACGCTGGCCGGGCCGCCGGAGAGGATGACCGCCTTGGGCGCGAAGGCGTCCAGCATGGCCTCGATCCGGTCGTAGGGATGGATCTCGCAGTAGACCCCGCTCTCCCGCAGCCGCCGGGCGATCAGCTGGGTCACCTGGCTGCCGAAGTCGACGATCAGGACACGGTCATGGACGAGGGCAGCGGTCATGCAGGGGTCCTTCCATCGGCCCGGACCAGGACGGCGACGAAGAAGCCGTCGGTGTCGGAGGTCGCGGGGGTCAGCCGGAGATAGCCTTCCGCGGTCAGGCGGGAAAGCCGTTCGAGATCGTCCGTCGCAGGCCGGACGCTGAATTCAGGATGCCGTTCCAGGAAGGCGGCGACCCGGTCTTCGTTCTCCTCGGCCAGGACCGAGCAGGTCACGTAGATGAGCCGCCCCCCGGGGCGGACGTAGGGCACCCCACCATCGAGAACGGCGTCCTGGTCGGCCTGCCGGCGGGCCAAGGCCTCAGGGGTGAGCCGCCACTTGGTGTCCGGATGCCGGCGCCAGGCACCCGACCCGGAGCACGGGGCATCGATGAAGACGAGATCCATCCGCCCCACGAGGTCCTTCAGGGGATCGGGACGAAGGGGGGTGCGGACCTGGAGGTTACGGATCCCTGCCCTCTCTCCCCGGCGGACGGTGTCTGCCAGGCGCCGGGCGTCGGAATCGTAGGCGTAGATCTGGCCGGTGGATCCCATGGCGGCGGCCAGGGCCAGGGTCTTTCCCCCGCCGCCTGCGCAGAAGTCGAGGACCTGGGCGCCCGCGATGTCCCCGGCGCAGGCCGCGGCAACCTGGGAGCCGGCGTCCTGGACCTCCATCCAGCCCTTGACGAACTCCGGCAGGCTCTCGACCGACGGCGTGCGTTCGGCGGCGGCGGGCGGATCGATCCGGAGGGCCAGGGGCAGGCCGGGGACGGGATGGGCGCCAAGGGCCTCGGCCGCCCGCAGCGCCCGGGCTGGATCGCTCTTCAGGGTGTTGACCCGCAGGTCGACAGGCGCGCGGCGGGCCAGGGCCTCCGCCTCGGTCCGGACGCGGTCGCCGAAGACCCGTGCGAAGGATGGGGCGAGCCAGTCCGGCAGGTCGGCAGCTACCGCGTCGGGGGCTCCGGCAAGGTCGCGAGGTTCGGTGATGCGGGCGGCTTCCGCCGCGCTCAGCGCGCCCGGTCCATGCGGTGCCTCAGCAAAGGCGGCCGCGATCCGCTCGGTCGGCCAGTTCCAGTGCAGGGCCAGCACCCCCAGGACGGCGCCCCTGGGACTGTCCTGCTCCATCCGCCAGGCTGCCGACCGGCGCCGGCGCAGGGCGTCCAGGACCAGGCCGGCAACGAAGGCGCGGTCACCCGAACCCGCGTAACGGGCCGTATCGCTCCAGGCCTTGAGCGCCAGACGCGCGGGCCTGCGGGCCGTCTCGACCTGCTCCAGGACCCCGATCGCCGCCTCGATGCGTCCCCCGTCACGCAAGGAAGAGCGCCGCCACCACCATGCCGAGGCCTACGAGGGCGAGGGTCCAGACCAGGCTTCGGACCATGTAGGTGCCAGCGGCGTAGATCGGCACGTAGAGCGCGCGGCAGAGGACGTAGAGACCCGCGCCCCAGAGGCTCAGGGGCCCCGTCTTGCCGGCGATCACAACCGCCAGGACGGCCGCTGCAAAGAGCGGGAAGGTCTCCATGAAGTTGCGGAAGGCCCTGTCGAGCCTGGCCGCAACGCCGGTGATGGGCATGGCCTCGTCGCGCGCGCCGGCGGCCCATTTCAGGTCCTGCTGGCGACGGGCGGCCGCGGCGGACCACATCAACTGGACAAGGCCGATGGCGATGGCGGCGCCCAGGAGGAGGAGTTCGGGTTCAGCGACCATGTCAGACGGGGCTCGTGTAATTGGGGGCCTCGCGGGTCATCATGACGTCGTGGACATGGCTCTCGCGCAGGCCCGCGCCGGTGATCCGCACGAACCGTGCCTTGGCCTGGAACGCCGGGATATCGCCCGCGCCGACATAGCCCATGGCCGCCCTGAGTCCGCCCACCATCTGGTGCAGGACAGCGCCGATCGGACCCTTGTGGGCCACCTGGCCCTCGATGCCCTCAGGCACCAGCTTGAGGGCCGAGACCTCCTTCTGGAAGTACCGGTCGGCAGATCCGTTCGCCATGGCGCCCAGGGACCCCATGCCGCGATAGGCCTTGTAGGAGCGCCCCTGGTAGAGGAAGACTTCGCCGGGGGCCTCGTCTGTCCCAGCGAAGGCCGAGCCCATCATGGCCGCTTGGGCGCCCATGGCCAGGGCCTTGGCGAAATCACCCGAGTACTTGATGCCACCATCAGCGATCACCGGCACGCCGGTGTCGCGGGCAGCCCTGGCGGCGTCGGCAATGGCCGTTAGCTGGGGGACCCCCACGCCGGCGACGATCCGCGTGGTGCAGATCGAGCCCGGGCCGATGCCGACCTTCACGGCGTCCGCTCCCGCATCGATCAGGGCCCGGGTCCCATCGTAGGTCGCCACGTTACCGGCGACGATCTGGACCCGGTTGGCCTCGCGACGAAGCCGGGCGACCGCCTTAAGGACATCGGCATTGTGCCCGTGCGCAGTGTCGATCACCACCACGTCGACGCCGGCGTCGATCAGGGCCATGGAGCGCTCAAAACCGCCGTCGCCCACCGTGGAGGCTGCACCGACCAGCAGGCGGCCCTGGGCATCCTTGGCGGCAAAGGGATGAGCCTGGGCCTTCTCCATGTCCTTGACCGTGATCAGGCCTACGGCCCGGTAGGCGTCGTCGACCACGATCAGTCGCTCGATCTTGTGCCGCCGGAGGAGGTCGCGGGCCTCTTCCTGGGTGCAGCCCTCGCGCACGGTGATCAGGTTCTCGGAGGTCATCAGGGCCCGGGCCGGAACGTCGTCGCCATTCTCGAACCGCATGTCGCGGTTGGTGAGCATGCCCACCAGCCGCCCTGTGCCCGGCTCCACCACCGGGAAACCGGAAATCCGCCGCCGCGCCTTGATCTCGCGGATCTCCCGCAGTGGCGTATCGGGGTGGATGGTCATGGGATTGATGACCATGCCGCTTTCGTAGCGCTTTACCTCACGGACCTGATCGGCCTGTTCGTCGACTGTCAGGTTGCGGTGAAGGATACCCATGCCGCCAGCCTGGGCCATGGCGATCGCCAGCCGGCTCTCGGTCACGGTATCCATGGCCGAGGAGACGATCGGGATGTTGAGCTGTATCTCGCGAGTGAACCGGGTCGTGGTGTCCACCTGCCCGGGCATCACTTCAGAAGCACCAGGTTCGAGCAAAACGTCGTCGAAGGTAAGGCCTTCGCGAATCTCCATGAGACTCTCCATTTTGCGAGCCGCGTATAAGGCCTAGTCGCCATACGAGGCAAGGACGGCTTAGGGTCGGCCGCGAAATCCCGTCGCCACAATGTAGGTTTCCGAGGAATCCGGACGGCTGGCTGGCGGCTTGACGTTGCGGACCTGGGCGAAGCTGCGCTTCAGCCGGGTCAGGACCTCGCTGATCTCACCGCCCTGGAAGGCCTTGGCGACGAAGGCTCCCCCCGGGGCCAGCACCGACTCGGCGAAGTCGACAGCAGCGTCGATCAAACCCACGATCCGCAGGTGATCCGTGCGCCTATGCCCGACCGTGTTCGGCGCCATGTCCG
The DNA here is from genome assembly GCA_903933475.1 of uncultured Alphaproteobacteria bacterium. Lineage (GTDB taxonomy): Bacteria > Pseudomonadota > Alphaproteobacteria > Caulobacterales > Caulobacteraceae > Phenylobacterium. The sequence continues at coordinate 5,051 of CAIZKE010000204.1, forward strand.
ACATCACCAGGTCCGGGGGCCCGCCGAGCCGCTCCACCAGCAGGTCACCACAGGCCGGGTCCGTGAAGTCCATCTCCAGGATCTCGGCGGGCGGAAGGGGTTCCACGGGCAGGAGGTCAACGCCGACGATCCGGCGGATCCCCCGCTCCAGCGCCACCTGGGTCCAGCCCCCCGGGGCCGCGCCCAGGTCGATCACCCTCTGACCGGGCAGGAGAAGACCGAAGCGATCGGCGATATCCGTCAGCTTGTAGGCAGCCCGGCTCCGGTAGCCGTGCGCGCGCGCCTTGGCTGCCCAGGGGTCGTTGATCTGCCGGGACAGCCAGGCCTGGGACGACGGGGTGCGCATCTTCGCGGTCTTCAGGCGCGCCGGCTTGCCCCGACCCTCTTCCGAGCCCCCAGTCGGCGGCCGGACCATCTTTCGCCGGGGCGGAAGGGTCATCGGGCGGCGTCCCGAGCGCGGGGCCGCTGGCCTGGCCTGCGACGCGACTGACCGGACATCAGGGACAGCAGTATACCTTCGCGCAGGCCACGATCTGCGACGCGGACCCGTTCGCAGGGCCAGAGTTCCTGGACCGCCTGAAGGATGGCGGCGCCGGCCAGCACGAGGTCGGCCCGCTCTGGGCCTATGCAGGGCTGGGCACCGCGCTCGGCCAGGCTCATCGCGATCAGTCGATTGGAGGCGGCCTCGCACTCCGCCCGGGTCATCCAGATGCCATCCACCTGGCTCCGGTCATACCGCGGAAGATCCAGATGCACTCCCGCAAGGCTGGTGATGGCACCAGAGGTACCGACGATATGCGCCCGTCCAGCTGCAAAGGCTGGCCTGAGGACCTCGGCCCCGGGGAAGTCCGCGAGCCGGGACCGGAAGCAGTCGACCATGCTCCGGAACCAGTCCTGCGAAGGCTGCACACCCTCGGGGAATTGCTCAGCCAGGGTCACAACGCCCAGGGGGATGGATCGCCAGGCGCGGATCGGAGGCCGGTCCGGCGAGAGCCGCCCGCCCCCGCCGTCCGGACCCCGCCCGGCAAGGTCCACCCAGGAAAGCTCTGTGGAGCCGCCACCGACATCCACCACCAGGGCAGCGGTATCGGTCCGGTCCAGGAGGTTCAGGCACCCAGCGACGGAAAGTCGCGCCTCTTCCTTCGGGGTGATCACCTCGAGCCTCAGTCCGGTCTCGGCGGCGACGCGCTCAATGAATTCCGATCCATTCTGGGCGGAGCGGCAGGCCTGGGTAGCTATGGCCTTGAACCGCGAAACACCACGTCTCTGAACCTTTTCGGCGCTCACCCTGAGCGCCGCCAGGGCCCGCTCCATGGCCGCCTCTGAAAGCCGGCCGGTCTGGGAGAGCCCCTCCCCGAGCCGAACGATGCGCGAAAAGGCGTCGACCACCCGGAAACCCCGTCCATTTGGAGTCGCGATCAGCAGCCGGCAGTTGTTGGTGCCGAGGTCGAGGGCCCCGTACAGCACCCGGCTTCCGTCTCCCTCGCCCCGATCACGGCCATGTTGCGCAACGCCGGGCGCGCGCGAAGCCTGTGCCATGGACACTGGTCCCATTTGGGCGCGACAGGTCGCCGCGCCATTTCGAGTCCAGCCTAACCGAGCGCTGACCTTCCCGGAAGGCGTCTTGCAGCGCACCCGGATTGAATTAGGTATAGACCTTGGCTCCTGGGGGCCGGAGAGATTTGTCATGAACGTTCAGAGAGACGCGAGCGAAGCGGGTCGGCAGTCGTCCCCGATCATCCGCGAAGCCAAGTTCGCGATCGGCGACGTGGTGCGGCACCGCGTATTTCCGTTCAGAGGCGTGATCTTCGACGTCGATCCCACCTTCAACAATACCGAGGAATGGTGGCTATCCATTCCCGAGCATGTCCGTCCGCGGAAGGACCAGCCCTTCTACCATCTGCTCGCCGAGAATGATGAGAGCGCCTATGTCGCCTATGTCTCGGAGCAAAACCTGTTGGTGGATGAGACGGGCGAACCCGTTGGCCATCCCCAGGCGCCCGAGATCTTCGAGGCCTTTGAACCGGGCCGCTACAAGCTGAGACCCCGGGTCAGCAACTGACCTGTCGCGTCAATAGTCCCGACGCCAGCGCACAGACAGGGTATTTCCCCCCTCTCCGGAAAGCTTGGAAATCAGCCGTAGCGAGCGGCTGACATTCCATTCGACCTGCGCAGATCCCCCCTCGCGGCCGCCGCCTGTAACGATCAGAAGTACGTTTTCAGTCAGGTACTTACCGCCAGACACCTCAACGCCGTCGCCGTTGCCTCCACCTGCGAAACTCAGCCGATCGAGACCCGCGAGTCCCCTCAGGTTGCCGATGACATCCAGCCCTCCACCCCCCGCCATGGACGCCACGGCCGAGGCCAACTGGGCGGTCTCCAGGGGCGACAATTGGGATGCCGAACGACCGAACAGGACCTGTGAAAAGATCTCGTCCGTTGGCATGGGGGGTGTTGAGGTCAGGGTGATCTCCGGCTTGGCCGCCGTGCCGCGAATGCGCACGATCGCCGTCAAGGCCGGATCCGCCCGCACGGCCGCCAGGTCCAGCCGGATTCGGGAAGGATCCTCGGATAGGTAGACGACCCCCTTGGGATCGATCTCGAACCGTTTGTCGGCAAAGGCGTAGGAACCCTGCAAGATCCGCGCGAGTCCCGTGAGACGCGGACGAGCGGAGGTGCCGGTGACCCGGGCGTCCACCGACATCTCAAGGTCCAGGCCCTGACCCCGGATGAAGACGTCTTGGGGAGCCTTCAGCGTCACGTCCAGGGCGACAGCGGGCCCTGCCACCCGGGCCTCCGCCTTGCGGCCTACCAGCACAGGCTGGTTGATCTCAGTAACGGCGAGCGGGGTTACACCGGTTGGGGTCGGAGCGGCTGCCCTCACGTCAGCACGGTTGATGGTCAGTCCACCCTGGAGGGTGACCCGACCGTCACCTGCCCGGGTTACCGAAGCCTGACCCGACGCAGTCGCCGTCGCCAGTTCATTGTCAATGACCCGGAAGTTGACGAGGTCGAGCCGGAAGGAACTCCCTGCCCCTTCCTTCAGGGAGATCAGGCCGGAACCCGAGAGCGTGCCGCCCTGCCCGTCCGCCCCCGTTGCCTGGTCGATCTGGATTGCAGTCTCTGACAGGCGGGACCGCACGGTGACGTTCCTCAGGACGAGGCCAGTGGCTAAGTCCGTGAAGGCGCCGGACTCAATCTCCGCGCTCCCGTCTGCCCGCGGCGCCGCAAGGGTACCCGACAACTCGCCGCGAAGCGCGACGAGGCCGCTGAGGGCCTGGTCGCCGCCGACGAACAGGTCCCAGAGGGGCCGGATTTCACCATTGGCCTGAATGCGCCCCCGCAATGGGCGCTCCCTGTCAGGCTGGATCAGAAGCGGCGCGAGGCGGGTGCGGACGGGTACGTCGACTTGCCCGTCGGCCTTCATGCCCTCGGCGTTGGAAACGTCGGCCTGCAGGGCCAATTGCTCGTTCGCCAGGTCCGCCCGGAAATGCCCGTTAAGGCCGAAGGAGACTTCACTATCCCTGGCACGGACATCCGCAAGACTCCCATTCGCCTGCCCCACCAGTTGGGACCCCTTGCCCTCGACCCTGAACTCGGCATCCAGGCGACCCGCGAGATCCGGGTTGAGGAGGCTGGCCGGCATATGCTCGAGGCGTCCGGTGACCAGAGCCATCCCGGGACCCGAGGCAATATCGAGGGCCACAGATCCCGCCTTGTCGATGGCGAAGCGCAGCCGCGCGCGCCGCTCGGTCCCGGCGAGTTCAAGCACCGCCGTCTCAGTGGTGCGCGCACGGCGGCCTCCGGCCTCGCCGGCGCCATCGAAGTCGATCCGGAACCTCTCGCCCTGCTGGGCGGCGAGGCCCCGGCCCTCAAGCGTCCAGTCCCCTGAATTGGTCTGGCCCCGAGCGGTCAGTTCGAAAGGCAGGCGTGAAATGGGGCCCTGTGCGGACAGACGCCCGGCAACGATGGATATTCCTTCGCCGGGAAGAAGGACGTTGCGAGCGACAAGGTCGGTGTCGACCCATGGCCCTGAACCCCTTCGATCCTCCAGCCGCACCTTTCCCGTGACAAGTCCCTCGGCCAAGAAGGCACCGGGCGTAAGTTCGATCGTCAGGTCCGCCGCCGAAGCCCCACCGGCGACCAGCGTCGCCTGACCTCCCGCGCGCAAGCCGCCGGCATTCACCTGGATGTCGCTGAGCCGGATGCCGCCTTCCGGAAAGGCGAACCGGGTGCGCGCCGAAGCCGGGCCAAACGGGCTCGCCGCCCTGACCTGTACAGACCCTCCGGAGCGAGACCAGTCCAGGTCAAGTTGAGCCCCGGTAAGGGACATCCCGGGCAGTTGAATGGCATCAAAGGCTGCGTTCATCGTCACGTTCGGAGCGCTGATGCTGCCCCCCAGACGTCCCGTCCCGGAAGCCTTACCGGAGACCTCAACCGGGCCGGCACCAAAGGGGCCCGACGCGGACCACTCCAGCCGCCCGGCGATCGCATCCCCCTCCAGCGCAGCGCCTGGAGCCCGCACCTGGAGCGCCGCGCCGCGCAGGTCGAGACGCTCAAACCTCAGGCTTCGATTGCGAAGGAAGACACGCGCGTCGAGGTTTGGGGCCCCGCCCAACAGTCGGTCGAGTTCCTTGAGACCGGTTGCCAGCCTGTCACCGCGGGCGCTTAACGTGACTTCCCACGGCGATTGCGCCTTCGGCAGGCGTGCATTCCACCGGGCGGTCAATCCCCCGGAAGCCCCCGGCAGGCCGGCATCAAGTCGACTGACCGAGGCATCGCCCGCAAAGGATAGTCCGCCGAGGAGGTTTCGCCTGCCCGACCCCGAGGCGCGGAAGCCTGCCCCGGCAGCCTTCAGGTCCTCGATCAGGATCTCGCCGTCGTCCTGCCTCGCGACTTTGAGGTTCAGGGATGGCGAGGCGCCTAGTAGGGCGAAAACAAGTCCTTCCCCACGCCCACCACTTCCCCCGATGCGGGCGCTCAGCCCAATCCGTCCTTTCCGGGACTCCAGGGCGATCGGGCCCGAGGCCGATCCGAGCCGATAGCCTCCAAACCCCGTCTGCTCGACCCGACCCTCCCCGGTGAAGCTCCAGGTCTTGAGGTCGCCAAGAAGCCGGCCGGAGATACGCGTCCGCCCTGCATCCACGCCGGCACCGAGGATACGGCCGAGCGAGGGGGCCGTGACCTGGACATCCAGCCCCTTCCCCCCGACCCGTCGTTGCTCGAAGTCGAGGGGGCCGCGGATCAGCGCTGAGGCCGCATCCGTCGCCAGGGTCAGGGTCGCGACGTAAGCTCCGCGGTCCGCTGCGACACCCTCGGCGCGGCCGTCCAACTTCAGGCGGGCGCCAATTCGCTCAGCAACCGGTCGCGTGAGGCTCGAGGCAGACAGGTCAATCTGGCCCGAAAGCGTTCCCGACATCGGGCTCCAGGCTCCGCTCAGGGCGACGGGCTGGCTATCCCCCGAGCGAAGGTCAGCGCGCACGCGCCCCTGATCCATTCGGCCATCTGCATCCAGGGTCATCCGGAAGGGCCTATCCGCCGGCAGGCCCAGGACTCCGGCGAGCGCGCCGCCGTTGGCCTCCAGCGCATCCGCTCGAAGCTTGAGCGGGCGGTCCTTGCCGACGTCCAGAACAGCGTCCAGGTGGTCACCGACACGAAGCAGGCTCACGGCTTTCAGTCCTGCGGAGTATCCCCCATCGGCCCGCCGCGCCTGAAGCCCTCCCTTGACGCTGAACAACCCGCGGCGGGTGCTGAAGGCCGGATCGCTCTCGATTACAGCCAATAGCTTCGTGACCGTAACCGTCACCGGCAAGGGCTTGTGAGGCTTCGGGGGGGCAAGTACCGGCCGCCGAAGGATGTGCACACGGTCAGCGGACGCAGAGTCCAGCAGAACCTCCCGCGCCAAAAGCCGGGTGGGGTTCCAAGTCACGTCCAGGGATCGGGCTTCCAGCCAGATCCCGTCGGCGTCCCGGATGGCGAGCCGGTCAAGGGTCACGCGGCCGAGAGGATCTCCGGCCAGGCCGCTGACCTCAAGGTGTCCAAGCCGGCCCGCTGGGAGGCCATCTGCGACGGACTCGATCAGGGAAAGGGCAGCCGGGGTGCGAAGGACGAGGGGTGTGGACAGAGCAAGGCCCACCAGGGCGACCACAACCACGCCCAGGGCGGTCAGCCAGGGCCTGAGGCGGCGCTTTCCAGCCTGCCTCCCGGGAGGCGCGGTGTCAGACCCGCCGGTCAAAAGCTCTGTCCGATGCTGACATAGATCTGGTAGCTCGGGTCGTCCGCCCTTGGGTTCAGCGGAACCGCAAGGTCGAAGCGGATGGGTCCGAAGCCAAGGTTGTAGCGGACGCCAAGCCCGACGCCGACGCTGAGGTCCGAGAAGTCAGGGGTCTGGGATGTGCCAACGGAGCCGGCATCCACGAAGGCCACGATGCCCCACTGGGAGGTCAGGTCATGGCGGACCTCGCCTGACACCTCCATCAGCGAAAGTCCGCCTGCAGGGGTGTTGTCCTCGAAATGGGGACCAATACCCTGGTAGACGTAACCCCTCACCGAGCCACCGCCGCCTGCGTAGTATCTCCGGGAGGCGGGGACGCCGGACGGGGTTCCGCCCAGGATTGATCCAACCTTTGCCCGTCCGGCCAAGATGGTGTGTCTGTTGGCCGCCAGCGGCAAGTAGGCGGAGCCTTGCAGGCTTGCCTTGACGTAGCTGAGGGTGGCGCTGCCGGTGATAGCTGTCGGTTCAGCTCTTGCGTCGACCCGCCAGCCTGACCTGGGATCGAGGATATCATCCGTTTGGTCGTAGGCCACTGCGCCCAGAAGCGATGCGATCACCTGCTCCCGGGTGCGGATCGAAACAAAGGAGGGATCCCGTTCCCGCGTCTGGCTGTACTCCAGCGCGGCGCCCACGGTCACGTAGGACACGTCAGACCTGCGCCGCTCGACGTCCGCGCGGACTTCCAGGCCGGCCTCGTCATAAGCCGAGGTTTCACGGTTGTAGACCGCCGCATAGCCGTTGAGCGACTGGCGAAAGCGACGCCAGTGCGGCAGGGAAATCTCTGCGCCCAGACGGCTGTCGACGGTGGAAGCCCGGGCGAAGATGGCGCTCGTATCCGCGAAACCGAAGCGGTTGAAATGGCTCCACCGCATATCGGCCCCGAGACCCTCGCTACTGGCGTAACTTGCGCCCGCCTCCAGTCGTTGGGGCTGCCTGTCGACAAGGGTCACGATAACGTTCCTGGTCCCGTCTTCACCAGCGGCTTCAAGAGACGCCAGGGACACTGAGACCTGGTCGTAGACGCCAGTCTCGACGAGCCGCTTTTCGAGGTCCAACAGGGTTTCTGGAACATAGAGGTTGCCGCTCGCCCAGGGCGTCAGGGAGGCCAGCCAGTCGCCCCGGGTCCGCCCCTCGGTTTCCAGGCGAATGCCACCCAGCCGCACAATGGCGCCGGCACTGATCCGATAGGTCGGCCTGAGCGTCCGGTCAGCGTGGTCGACGATGACTTCCCTCGGGCCGATGAAGGCGTCCGCGTAACCTTCCTTCTGAATTGCCGACAAGACCCTCGCCTCGGCGGAAACCACGTCGATTGCCCGGGCCGGCTGACCGGGTTCGAGCCCCAGCCGACTGAACCCGAGGGCTTGCAGCGCTCCAGGCGGCGCGGGCTCCACCCATTCGATCCGGGGTTCGGCGACCTGGAATCGGGGTCCGATTGAGACATCGACAAAGGGCTCCGCCACGGCGTCATCAGAGATGCCTGGCTGGACGCTGAATTCATAATAGCCTTCCGAACGCAGGACTGCAGCGACCTCGCCAGAAGCAGTATTGGCCCTCTGCCGGGCGTCGAAACGGCTGCGTACGGGACGTTCCGTGGTCCCGACCGCGGCCTCGATCCTTGTCCGGAGATCCGCCGGCAGGTCACCCCTCAGACGCGCGCGCATCAGAGGAGTCGCCGCCACCGCGAGCTCCGCGGTCATGACGCTGAGCCCGAAAAGCCCCGCTGCAAGGATCCGCCTCTGAAAACGTCGCGTCCAGGTCAAGCGTGCGCCTCCTCAATACGGCTGAGATAGCCTGCCGGATCACCCTCTGTCATCCGCCGAGGCGAGGCGGCGACAGTGCCCAATTTTGTGGCAGGCGCCCGAAAACAGAGCAGAGGTTGGGGTGGTTGTCGCCAAACCCGGCTTGCCACTCTATGCAGGTCGTTCAATGTCTAGGCTTCTCCCTCCCCGTATCCGAACGGAAGGGAGCACCGGGTGAGATACGCTTTGTCCGATCCTTCTCATTCGTCCGGCGCACAGGCCGCGGCGGTGAAACCTTATGACGAGATGATGGATCCGACGGGAGAGGTGAGGCCTCACTACGCGGCCCTCGCCCGGCGCGTCGCCTCGCTCGCAGACGAAGACCTCGCTGAACGCCAGCGCCTGCTCGAGCGCTTCTTCCTCCTGCAGGGCATCACTTTCACCGTGTATGGGGCCGAAAGCTCGACCGAGCGGATCATTCCCACCGATCTTCTGCCCCGGATCATACCGGCGACAGAATGGGCGACGATCGAGGCCGGGCTGACCCAGCGCCTGAAGGCGCTGAACATGTTCCTTGCCGATATCTACAGTGACCAGAAGATCCTGATGGACGGTGTCGTTCCGCGGGAACTCGTCCTGGGGGCACCCTCCTACCGGCGGGAAATGCAGAACCTCTTCGTACCGCATCAAGCCTACGCCAACGTCTGCGGCAGCGATCTCATCCGCAAGCCGGATGGCGGTTTTGCCGTTCTCGAGGACAACCTGCGGGTGCCTTCGGGCGTTTCCTACATGCTCGCGAACCGGGAAGCCGCCAAGCGCACCTTCCCGGGTTCGTTCCGGATGGCTGGGGTCCGCCGGATCGAGGAGTACCCGGACCTCCTGCTCTCCACCCTTCGAAGCATGGCCGCCGACTGGCGTCCCAACCCTCAGGTCGTCGTCCTGACACCGGGTGTCTACAATTCGGCCTACTTCGAGCACGCCTACCTCGCCCGGCTCATGGGCGTACCCCTGGTCGAGGGGCGCGACCTCGTGACCCACGACAACATGGTCTACATGCGCACCACCACCGGCCTTCGCAGGGTGGACGTCATCTACCGACGCGTGGATGACGATTTCGTCGACCCACTCACATTCCGCAGGGACTCCAGCCTGGGAGTCGCCGGTCTCTTCAACGCCTACCGTGCCGGCAATGTCGTCATCTGCAACGCCCCAGGGACGGGCGTGGCTGATGACAAGGCGGTTTACGCCTATGTTCCGGAGATCATCAGCTACTACCTTGGTCAGGACGCCATCCTGCCCAATATCGAGACCTATCTGTGCCGCGAACCGTCGCAGCTTTCCCATGTGCTGGCCAACCTCGACAGCTTGGTGGTCAAGGCGGTGGGCGCTTCCGGTGGCTATGGAATGCTGGTCGGCCCCCACGCCACTCAGGCGGAGCGGGAGGCCTTCGCCGAAGCCCTGAGGGCGAACCCGGAAAATTACATCGCCCAGCCCACCATCCAGTTGTCGACGGCCCCCTGCCTTATCGACGGCGCCATCGACCCGCGACACGTCGACCTGCGCCCCTTCATCCTGTCGGCTGACAAGATCCGGGTGACCCCTGGAGCCCTCACCCGTGTCGCCCTGCGCAAGGGCTCCCTCGTGGTGAACTCCAGCCAGGGCGGAGGCTCCAAGGACACCTGGGTTCTTGGCGAGGGCGACGGCCAGGAGCCCCGGCCATGATGCTGGCCCGGGTGGCTGACAGCCTGTACTGGATCGGGCGGTATGTGGAGCGCGCCGAGCATATGTGCCGCCTCGCTGACGTTCTCCTCAACGCCACCCTCGACAGGACCGAGAGCTCGGGACAGGTCGCGGACATGGTGATCTCGGCCATCACGGACGGGCAACACGACGCCCCGCTCTCGCCCTGGGACGCCGCCCTGGCGATCACCATGGACAGCGAGAACGGCGACTCTGTTACGGCGGCACTCGCCAGGGCCCGGGAAAACGCCCGCCAGGTCCGCGACCAATTGACCACGGAGACCTGGGAGCGGCTGAACCTGATCTACCTGAGGGTGACAGGCGAAGCTGCCGCCCGCGACTTCTCCGATGCCCCCTCCCAGTTCCTGCACGACATCATCGCCGACCTGCACCTGTTCAAGGGCGCGGCGGACGCCACCATGAGCCATGGCGAAGGCTGGGGCTTCCTGCAGCTCGGCGTATTCATCGAGCGCGCCCAGTTGATCGGCAAACTCCTGCAGGCTGGCTTTGGGCGAAGCCTGGGACGGCCAGTCACCGAGCATGCCGCCATGACGGCCCTGCTTCGAATGAGCTGCGCCCTGGAACCCTACCTGCGAAAACACACGGCCGACATCCAGCCGAGCCTGATCCGCCAGTTCCTGATGTTCGACGAGGACTTTCCGAGGTCGCTCCGGTTCTCGACTGCCCGGATCGAGGAACACCTGTCCAGTGTCGGACGAAATGTCGACCTCGGGGGCGGGGCAGGACCCGAGCGCCTTGCAGGAAGGCTGAAGGCCCGGCTCCTCTATGCAGACCCAGAGGCCCTAGGGGGAGAGGAGTCCGACAATCTGGTGGCGACCGTACTAGAAGAATGCGCCCGGCTTCACGCGGGAATCTACGACACCTTCGTCGCCTATTCCCTCGAAATGCGGCTTCCCGCCTAGGAAATCCCATGCTGCTCGAAGTCAGACACGTCACCCGCTACCATTATGCGGCACCCGTCCGGGAGAGCCTGATGGAAGTCTGGATGCAGCCCCGAAAGACGCCCCAACAACGCTTGACCAGCTTTGATCTCGAGCTGGATCCCGCCGCCCAGGTCTTCTCCTACGCTGACCCCTACGGTAACGCCGTCTACCATTTCGACGTCCCGCATCCTCATGATCAGCTGACCATTACCGCGCGGTCCGTGATCGAGACCGCAGCGCCGGACCCCCTGCCCGAGGCTCTGGATCCAGGCGAATGGGACCGCCTGAAGAGTGACAGTGTCCAGAGAGACAATTTCGACTTCCTGAGGCTCCAGGGGTTCTGCATCGAAACCGACGCCCTGCGGAACTTTGTCGTCGAACGCGGACTCGACAGGCTGAGGGAGCATGACCCGCTCACCGCCATAAGACGCCTGTCCGAAGTCATCTACGAGGCCTTCGACTATGAACCTGGCGTCACGGATGCGGAAAGTCCCATCGACCTAGCCCTGTCGGCCCGCAGGGGTGTCTGCCAGGACTTCGCCCACATCATGATCACCATATGCCGCAGCTGGGGCGTGCCCGCACGGTATGTCTCAGGCTACCTGTTTACCGATCGCGAGGGAGGGGACCGGTCGGATCCCGAGGCCTCCCACGCTTGGGTCGAGGTCTTCCTTCCCTCCACCCGATGGATCGGCATTGACCCGACGAACAACTCCCTGGCTGGAGAGAGGCATGTCTCTGCAGCCATCGGCAGGGACTATGCCGACGTCCCGCCTTCACGCGGCGTCTACAAGGGCGAGGCGGAGAGCCAGCTGGCAGTGGGAGTGAACGTGCGTCGTGCCCGGGCCACGTCAGCGGAACCCGAGTTCATTGGCCTCGCAAGCCCGAGCTTTGCCCGTGGGGGCGGCCGCCGGCGTCCCGGCTCCGGTGCCTTCCTCCTCGAGCGCCAACAGCAGCAGCAGCAGCAGCAGTAGGCGACCCGCCAAACTTGTTGCACTCTGAGTGTCGATATCTCAATCTAGCTCCTGCTGTCGGGGAGGAAGAGCGTGCGCCCATGGCCTGCCGCTGAAGATGCATTCTGGTCACGGGGGGACAAAAGACCCCCGTATCAAACTGCGTCGTCCGGCTTACGAAGCCCCCTGAACCCTGCGCCGAGTATGGCCAAGGAAAGCACCTCGATCAGGATGGGTGCCATCTGGTTGAAGGTGAAACCCGCCAGGACGAGATTGAGCAGCCTCCCCGCAAGCGCGGCACCCAAGAGGCAGATCGGTCCCAGAAGGGCGCGGCCGTCCGCCTTGATGGCGGCGAAGAGGGCCAGGCCACCGGTCGCAGCAAAGAGACCGGCAATGTCCGCCCTGAGGGACGCCTGCCCCAACTCGCCATTCAACAGAAGTCCGAACTGGGTGGCAACCGCGGTCGGATCCGCCCAGATCCGCGCAGCCAGCATCAGGGCAAGCAGCCCCAGCGCGCCCACAACAACTCTCAAAGCCAGCATCCAAACCTCCCCGATCGCTTCCCGATCCGGGGAGCCTATGCGAGGCCGGCCCGACTCGACAACGCTCTCCAGGGAGATTTCGAATGGCGCTTGAATACGACCTCTACTGGTCCTTCCGGTCTCCCTACTCCTACCTGATTACCCCACGGCTGGTAGACCTGCAGGCGAAGTTTGACGTGACCTGCCGCGTCCGCCCGGTCTATCCTCTGGCGGTCCGTACGCCGGAATTCTTCCAGGGGCGCGATCCCCTCTGGTTTTCCTACCTGATGATGGACACCCGGCGAGAGGCGGAATTCCTCGGACTGCCCTTCCGCTGGCCCCGCCCGGACCCGGTCTACATGGACATGGCGACCGGAACCTATCCGAAGGAACAGCCCCATATTCACCGCCTGACCCGGCTGGGCGTCCTTGCCGCCGAGGCGGGCCAGGGCTTGGCCTTCCTGCAGGAGGTCAGCACGATGATCTGGGGTGGCCAGGTGGACAACTGGCATGAGGGCGATCACCTGGCCGAAGCCACGCGGCGCGCGGGGCTGGACCCCGAGGTGCTGTTTGATCGCGTTGAAGCCGAAGCCGGAAGGCTTCACGCCGTGATCGAGGAAAACCAGATCGCTCAGCGCCAGGCGGGCCACTACGGCGTGCCCATGATCGCCTTCAACAACGAACCCTTCTTCGGCCAGGACCGCATGGACCAGTTCCATTGGCGCCTGGAGCAACAGGGCCTTTCCCCCCGCAAGACCGCCTGAGGAGGCGAACCGATGAAACTCCTGAAAGTCCTCGGCATAGGACTGCTTATCCTGGCGGGCCTCGGAGCCCTCGCCTGGGTCAACCGCTTCACCGTTCTGAGCCTGATCGCCCAGTCCCGGCTTCCCGATGTCGCGCCTAACCGGGAGGTGGTCTGGGAACCGGGGCCAGCGGATCGACCGCCATCCAGTGGTCGTCCCAACGTCATCTTCATTCTGGTGGATGACATGGGCTTCAATGACCTCACCCTCAACGGCGGCGTGGCTGGAGGCGCTGTTCCGACGCCGAACATGGATTCCCTCGGCCGCGACGGCGTCATCTTTGAGAATGGCTATGCAGGCAACGCCACCTGCGCACCTTCCCGCGCTTCGCTGATGACCGGGCGCTATGCAACCCGCATGGGCATGGAGTTCACCCCGGCACCTGTCGCCTTCCAACGCATGGTGGGAACGTCCGCCGAGCCCGGCACCATCGTACGGCCCAAGTTCTTCAAGGAGAGGGTCAAGGAGGTTCCACCGATGGAGTCCATGGCGGTACCCGCCAGCGAGATCACCGTCGCCAAGCTGCTTCAGGGCCAAGGTTACCACACGCTCCATTTCGGCAAGTGGCATCTCGGAGCCAATCCCGGATCGCGACCAGAGGACCGTGGCTTCGACGAGAGCCTGGGCTTCATGTCGGGCGGGTCCCTGTTCCTTCCGGTCGGGGACAAGACGGTGGTCAACTCCAAGCAGCCCTGGGACCCGATCGATCGGTTCCTGTGGCCGAACCTTCCCTACATGGTCCAGTACAATGGCTCGGAAATGTTCGCCCCCAAGGGCTACATGACCGACTACCTGACAG
>CAIZKE010000205.1 GCA_903933475.1 uncultured Alphaproteobacteria bacterium
AGGCGCGCCGGCATCGCCTCGAACCAGTCCCCCGGCGACTCCAGGCCAAAGGCGACGGCGGCCTGGAGGTTGGGCGGAGTGGTGAAGGTCAGGAACTGGTGGGCCCGGGCCAGGGCCGGCGAGAGGGCCGGACCGGCGCACAGGAAGCCCACCTTCCAGCCGGTGAGGCCGAACATCTTGCCTGCCGAGCCGATCTTCACCGCCAGGTCCGCCATGCCGGGCAGGGCGATCAGGGGCCTGTGCACGGCGCCATCGAAGACCAGCTGCTCCCAGACCTCGTCGCAGATCACCGGGATGGACCGCGCCCGGCAGGCGGCAGCCAGGATCTCAAGGTCCTCTTGCGGGACCACGACCCCCGTGGGGTTGACCGGCGAATTGAGGATCACCGCCCGGGTCCGGGGGGTGAAGGCAGCTTCCAGCTGTCCGGCGGTCCAGCGCCAGTCCGGCGGCGCCAGGGTCACGAATCGGGGAACGCCCCCGGCCCGGCGCACCAGGGGGGCATAGGCGTCGTAGGCCGGCTGGAAGAGGATGACCTCATCGCCCGGCTCCACCAGGGCCAGGATGGCTGAGGCCAGGGCCTCGGTGGCCCCCGAGGTGACGGTGACCTGGGTGTCGGGATCGAAGGCCAGGCCCTGGGTGCGGGCGTAGTGGGCGGCTACGGCCCGGCGCAGCTCCAGCAGGCCCCGGGAGGGCGGATACTGGTTGTAGCCGTGCAGGACGGCCTCAGCTGCCGCCCGTCGAAGGGCCTCCGGGCCGGGATCGTCAGGAAAGCCCTGGCCCAGGTTGAGGGCTCCATGGGCGCGGGCCAGCCCCGACATCTCGTCGAAGATGGTTGGCGGCATGCCCGTGTAGAGCGGGTGAACCATGGCTGTCGTCCCGGCGGGCGCCGGGACCCTAGTCGACCCGGACGCGCTTCTTGCGGAAGCTCGGATTGAGCACCTGCTTGCGCAGGCGGATGGACTTTGGCGTGACTTCCACCAGTTCGTCATCCTCGATGTAGGCGATGGCCTGCTCGAGGGTCATGCGGCGGGGGGGCGTCAGCCGGACAGCCTCGTCCTTGCCGGAGGCGCGGACGTTGGTCAGCTGCTTGGCCTTCATCGGATTGACGTCCAGGTCGTCGGCCCGGGAGTTTTCGCCGATGATCATGCCCTGGTAGGTCTTCTCGCCGCCGCCGACGAACATGGTGCCCCGGTCCTCGAGGTTCCACAGGGCAAAGGCCGCCGTCTCGCCATCGGAGTTGGAGACCAGCACGCCCTTGCGGCCGGCGTCGATGGGGCCCTTGTAGCCCTCATAGTGCGAGAAGACCCGGTTGAGCACGCCGGAGCCCCGGGTGTCGGTCAGGAACTCGCCCTGATAGCCGATCAGGGAGCGGGACGGGGCCATCAGGGTGATGCGGGTCTTTCCGGCACCCGAGGGGCCCATGTCCTTCAGCTCGGCCTTTCGGGCCGACAGCTTCTCGATGACGATGCCGGTGAACTCCTCGTCCACGTCGATCACCACCTCCTCGATGGGCTCCATCCGCTCACCGGTCTCGGCGTCGGCCTGGAAGACTACCCGGGGGCGGCTGATGGACAGCTCGAAGCCCTCCCGGCGCATGCCCTCGATGAGCACGCCCAGCTGGAGTTCCCCCCGGCCGGCCACTTCGAAGGCATCCTTGTCGGTGGACTCCGTCACCCGGATGGCGACGTTGGACTGGGCTTCCTTGAGCAGGCGGTCGCGAATCACCCGGCTCTGGACCTTGTCGCCCTCCCGGCCCGCGAGGGGGCTGTCATTGACCGAGACGGTCATGGAGATGGTGGGCGGGTCGATGGGCTGGGCGGGCAGGGCCTCGGTGACCTCTATGGCGCAGAGGGTGTCGGCCACCGTGGCCTTGGCCAGACCGGCGATGGCGACGATGTCGCCCGCCTCGGCGTCCGTGATGGGCTGGCGCTTGAGGCCACGGAAGGCGAGGACCTTGGTGATCCGCCCCCGCTCGATCTCCTGTCCGTCCCGGGACAGGGCCCGGATGGCGAGGCCGGGGAGGGCCTTGCCGGAGTCGATCCGGCCCGTCAGGAGGCGGCCCAGGAAGGGATCGTTCTCGATCAGGACCGAGAGGATCCGGAAGGGCGCCTCGGTCCGCGTGCTGGCCAGCGGCGGCGGTACGTGGCGGACGATCAGGTCGAACAGGGGCGCCAGGTTGTCGTTCGGCTTGCTCATGTCGAGGGTGGCCCAGCCGTTCTTGCCCGAGGCGTAGATGTGCGGGAAGTCCAGCTGCTCGTCGGTGGCCCCGAGGGCGGCGAAGAGGTCGAAGGCGTCGTTCAGCACCTTGTCGGGGTCGGCGTGCGGCCGGTCCACCTTGTTCAGGCAGAGGATGGGGCGCAGGCCCATCTTGAGGGCCTTGCCGAGGACGAACTTGGTCTGGGGCATGACCCCTTCCTCGGCGTCGACCAGGAGGACGCAGCCGTCCACCATGCCGAGGATCCGCTCGACCTCGCCGCCGAAGTCGGCGTGGCCAGGGGTGTCGATGATGTTGACCCGGGTCTCGCCGGCCTCGCCGGCCCAGAGCACGCTGGTGCACTTGGCGAGGATGGTGATTCCCCGCTCGCGCTCCTGGTCATTGGAGTCCATGGCGCGTTCGACGGTGGCCTCGTTCGCCCGGAAGGCACCGGACTGGGCGAGGAGTTGGTCGACCAGGGTGGTCTTGCCGTGGTCGACGTGGGCGATGATAGCGATGTTGCGAAGTTGCATGACGATCTTATCTGTGGAAGCGGGCGCTTGTAGGGGGTTCCGCGCTCCAGCGCCAGCCGCCCCGGACAGTTCCGTCGGCGGAAGGCGTTCATTGTGCGGCGCAGCATAGATTAGGCGCACAGTTGTTTCATATTTGCGACGGATGTGGGGATCATTTCCGTTTTTTCATGGTCCAGGCCCGAAAAAAGAAATCGTATGCCCTTGAACTTTGGTGCGGTGCAATCTAACTTCTCAATCGTGAGGCGTCGTTGACGCTTCTGCCCTTCCTGGGCGTTTCCTCCCTAATTGAACTGCCGCGCCCTAACCGGCGCGGCTTTTTTTTGTGCGTGCGTCCAGGAAGGTCGCGATGCGGCGCGTCTTCAGCCCTTCAGGAGGAGACGCCAGTCGGTCTCCGCCAGGCGGGCGGTCAGCCTGCCCAGGGTCTCACGCAGGCGGCCAAAGCCGGCGGTGGTCTCAAGCCGCGCCTCATCCAGGTAGAGGCCGCGGTTGATCTCGACCTGCAGGACGTGGGTCTGGCGATCGGGGCGGCCGTAGTGCTCGGTGGTGTAGCCGCCGGCAAAGGGCGCATTCCGGGCGGTCCGATAGCCCGCCTCGCCCAGCAGCCGCTCGACGAGCGCCGTCAGGGCCGGGCTGCAGGCGCCGCCGAACCGGTCGCCCAGGACGAAGTCCACCCCCGGCGCCGCGGACTGGGGCATGGAGTGCCAGTCGATCAGGACCACGAAGCCGTGAGCCGCCCGTGCCCGGGACAACAGGCGCCCAAGGGCGTCGTGATAGGGCCTGTGCAACCGGGTGATCCGTGAAAGGCCTTCCTCCAGGCTGAGTCGCCGGTTGTAGATCTCCGCCCCGCCCGAGGCGACCCGGGCCACCACGCCCAGGCCGGCCGCCACCCGGGGCGACAGGGCGTTGGCCTCGGCGGGGAGGGCCCCGGCGAACAGCTGTGGGTCCAGTTCGGCCGGGTCGCGGTTCACGTCGAGGTAGGCCCGGGCGGTCAGGGCGCAGATGACCGGCACCCCGAAGGCGGGCGCCTGGCCGATGAGGTCATCGACCCGTGCGTCCTCGCTGCGGCGGATGCGCAGGGAGTCCAGGGCAGGGTTCATATCATCCGGATAGAGCCGCCCGGAATGGGGCGAGGCGAAGACCAGCTGCGTCGCCAGCGCCCCCGCACCGCCTTCGGGCCAGCGGATGTCGAAGGCTGTGGACATCTGTGGATTGGCTGCGGACAGGCTCATGCGGGTATATGAGCCCCTCTTGCATCCCCGGGTCAAACCGGCTTGAGGTGTGAAGGCGCGGAGGTCGCGCAAGGACGATCCATGCCCCGAATCCTCTTCGCCGAAGACGATGACTCCCTCCGGGGCTTCCTGGCCCGCGCCCTCGAGCGCGCCGGCCATGAAGTCGAGGCCTGCGCCGACGGGGAGGAAGCGGCCGAGCACATCGACAGGGACTGGGACCTCCTGCTCACCGACATCGTCATGCCCGGCATGGACGGGATCGAACTGGCCCGCCTGGCCGCCGACCGGCATCCGGGCTTGCGGATCATGTTCATCACCGGTTTCGCCGCCGTGGCCCTCAAGGCCGCGGAGACCGCCCCGCCCGGCGCCCGGGTCCTGGCAAAGCCGGTTCACCTGCGCGAACTGGTGGTGGAGGTCGACCGGATGCTAGCGGCCTGAGCCTTGGCGGTCCCGGTCTTTGGCCGCTTGCACAGGGCTCGCCCCGCCGGTATATCCCCGCCTCCGCTTCCCGACCGGGAAGCCGACCCCGGACGTGTAGCTCAGCGGTAGAGCACCTCGTTGACATCGAGGGGGTCACAGGTTCGATCCCTGTCACGTCCACCATCTCGCTTCCAACTAAGCGCAGAAATTCCCAAAATTGAAAAATCCTTTGGCTGGGGGAAGATATGGCAGAATCTCAAGAAATGATTGATCTCATCAAAGAGTTTGGTTCCCATGTCCG
>CAIZKE010000206.1 GCA_903933475.1 uncultured Alphaproteobacteria bacterium
CCCCGCGGCGAGCCAGGCGATGGGCGTGCGGCGCAGGCGGAACCGGTCGGCCCACAGCGCCAGGGCCGGCGAGGTCAGGATCTGAAGCAGCATGGGCAGGGACAGGACCAGCCCCACCTGGGCGCCTGTCAGGCCCTTTGCGCTCAGCCAGACCGGCATGAAGGGCGTGCTGGCGGCGCTCCCCACATAGAGGGCGACATAGACCAGGCCGAGGCGAAGGGCGGTGGGCATTGCCCCGGCTAGCCCGAGTCGGGGACCCTGCGCCCTAGAGGGGCGGGCGGAAGGCGATGGCCTGGAGCGCTTTGACGTCCAGGATCTCGAGCCTGCGATAGGCCGTGGCGATGACGCCGGCATCCTGGAAGGACTTGAGCACCTTGTTGAGGGTCTGCCGGGATAGGCCGCACATGGTGGCGAGATCAGCCTGGGAGACGTCGGTGAACACCCGGCGGTCATCCCCGTAGAGGCCGATGAAGGTCAGCAGCCGCTGGGCGACCCGCAGCTCGCCATTGGGCTGGATCAGGTTGGAGACCACGGTCACCGCCTCACCCAGGCCCTCGGCGGTAAGCGCAGCGATGGTCCGGCAGCACTCCGGGTCACGCACCAGTTGATCAAAGTCCGGTTGGCTGAGATGCAGGGCGCGGCAGTCGGTGATCGCGCGGATCGAAATCATGGTCGGCCGCCGCCGCAGGGCCGCCGCGTCCCCCGCCCAGCGCCCTGGCCCCTGGACAGAGATCATCACGTCCGAAGGCGGGACCTGCAGGCTCCACTGGCCCTCGACAAGACCGAACATGCCCGAAGGCGGAGCGCCCGCCCGGTAGATCGGCGCACCCGCCTGAAATTTACGGAGTGAGACACGTTCCAGAAAAGTCTTACAGAAATCAGGGGTTTGTCTCGCGAGCCAACCTGTTCCCGAGACCAGGGCGATCGCCTCTGCCTTGTCCAAGGAGTCCTCCTGCCAAGCGGGCTTGGATTGTCTATATCGCGACAACCCAGAGCCGACAACGCGGTTACCTTCCCTAAACCATTGTCGCAAAAAGGGGGCGTTTATCATGGCATTCACGGGATCATTGAGGAGCGCCCTTGCGGCGGGACTGGCGACAGGCGCCCTGGCCATGGCGGCCTGTACGCCCGCGCCGGGCAGGCCGGACGCAGCAAACTCCGCCGCGAACTCCGTGGCGACCCGCCTCGGGGCCCTGAAGCTGGAAAACGGCTATCCGACCAAGGAAACCGCCGACAAGCTGTACGACGAAATGGACTTCCAGAGGGCCAGCCAGGCCTACATCTGGGCCCTGCCGGCGGTGGGCTTCAAGGCGCTGTATGACGCCCAGGCCAAGACCCTCGGCGTCAAGAACGGCGAGATCCTCCTCTTCCAGGACCTCAAGGACAAGGCGGGGATGCTGACCCCGAACATCACCACCCTCTACGCCTTCAGCTTCTGGGACCTGGCCAAGGACGGCCCCCTGGTGGTCGACGTTCCGGCCGGGGCCACGGCGGGGGGCGTCCTGGACATCTGGCAGCAGCCCATCACCGACATGGGCCAGACCGGTCCCGACAAGGGTGCGGGCGGCAAGTACCTCGTCCTGCCGCCGGGCGGCGAGGCCCTCAATCCAGCCGGCTACCGGGTCGTCCGGTCGCCCTCCAACCAGGTTTGGTTCGGGACCCGGGGCCTCGACCCGGACAAGACCGTCGCCGAGGCAACCCTTCGCAAGTTCAAGATCTACGCCTGGGCGAACCGCGCGGCGCCGGGCGAGACCCGCTACGCCACCGTCGGCGGCCGGCCCTGGACCTCTGCCCAGCCAGACACCCTCGAATACTGGCGCCTGCTTTCGGAACTCTACGCCAACGAGCCCGTCGCCCCCCGCGACCGGACCATGTTCGGTATGCTCGAGCCCCTCGGAATCCAGCCCGGCAAGCCCTTCAACCCCGACGCCCGCCAGACCAAGATCCTGACAGAGGCGGCCAAGGTCGGCGAGCTGATGGCCCGCACTGTGGCCTTCGACAAGCGCTTTGCCGGCGCGACCGTCTATCCCGGCAAGAACTGGGAATACGCGGTCATGTTCGACCTCGACCAGGAGACCCCGAACAAGGACCGGGTCCAGTTCGACCAGCGCGGCTCCTGGTTCTACGAGGCCATCGGCATGTCGGTGGGCATGCAGGGCCGGATCCTGGGCTTCGGCCAAGTCTACCTGGAATCCTCCAAGGACAAGGCCGGCGCCTGGCTGGACGGCGGCAAGACCTACAAGATCCGCGTCGATCCCGCCCCGCCGGTCAAGCAGTTCTGGTCGATCACCCTGTATGACAACGTGACCCGCGGCCCGCTGATCACCGCCCAGGGCGCCGCCGACATCAGCTCGCGCAAGCCTGACCTGGTCAAGAACGCCGACGGCTCCGTCGATGTGACCTTCGGGCCCGTCAAGCCTGAAGGCGCCGCCAACTGGATCCAGACCACGCCGGGCAAGGGCTGGTTCGCCTACTTCCGGTTCTATGGACCCACCGAGGCCTACTTCGCCAAGAGCTGGCAGCTGAATGACTTCGAGCAGGTGACGAAATGACCAAGGACCTCACGCCGTCCACCCAGCGGCGCGAGGTCCTCGGCCTCGCCGCCTCCGCCCTCGCCCTGTCCCTGGCGCCCGGTGCCGCGTCGGCCGCTACGGCCCTGACGCCCGCCGAGGCCAAGGCCATCGCCAAGGAGGCCTGGGCCTGGTCCTTCGCCCCGATCGAGGGCTACCAGACCCTGTACGCCCAGGCGGTGAACAAGGACGCCCCCGGCTATGTCGGCGGGTTCAACCAGTTCCGGCACTATTCCCGGCTGGCGACGCCCGACGACAAGGACATCGTGACGCCGAACAACGACACGCCCTATAGCTGGGCCTGGCTGGACCTGCGGGCCGAGCCCATCGTCCTGTCCCTGCCGGCGGTGCCCAAGCGTTACTACGTGAACCAGTGGTTCGACCTCTACACCCACAACTTCGCCTACACCGGGTCGCGGACCACGGGCCGTGAGGCCGGCAACTACCTGTTCGCCGGTCCGCGCTGGAAGGGAACTGTCCCCAAGGGAATCAAGGCCGTCTTCCGGGCCGAGACCGAAATTGTCGGCACCCTGACCCGGACCGCCATCGAGGGTGGACCCGAGGACATCCCGGCCCTGCAGGCTGTCCAGGCCCAGTACCGGCTGACCCCGCTCTCAAGGTTCACGGGCAAGAAGGCACCGCCGGCAAGCCCGCCGGTGGACTGGCCGCCCTTCGACCGCACCCGGGCCGAGGGCCTGGGCTTCATTCCCTACATCAACGCCCTCCTGCCCCTGATGCCGACCGTCCCGTCCGAGGTCGACATGCGCGCGCGGTTCGCCCGGATCGGAGTCGCGCCGGGCCGGCCGTTCAACGCCGCCAGCCTGGATCCCGCCATCCGCAAGGCCATGGAAGAGGGCGTCGCCGAAGCCTCCGCCGAGCTGAAGGCCAGGGCGCAGACGGAGACGACTTCCAGGGACATGTTCGGGACCCGGGAATTCCTGGGCAAGGACTACATCTACATGCGCAATGCCGGAGCCATGCTGGGCATCTATGCCAACAGCAAGGACGAGGCCCTCTACGGCAGCCAGCAGACAGACAGCAGCGGCAAGGTCCTGGACGGCTCGCGCAAGTGGGTCCTCAGGTTCGCGCCGGGCCAGCTCCCCCCGGTGAACGAGTTCTGGTCGATCACCATGTACAGCCTGCCGGATCGCTTCCTGGTCGCCAATCCGATCAACCGCTACTCGATCGGTGACCGGACCCCGGGCCTGAAGAAAGGTGCCGATGGCTCCCTGGAGATCTACCTGCAGGCCGAAAATCCCGGGAAGGACAAGGAGTCCAACTGGCTCCCTACGCCCAAGGGTCCGTTCTTCTTCGCGGCTCGCTTCTATGGCCCCAAGGACAACGCCCTGCGTGGGGAATGGTCCCTGCCGCCCCTGATCGAGCGCTAGGCCTGGCCACGCCCGCCCCCGAGTCTCCGGGGCGGGCGCTTGCCGAGCCGGGGGAATGTCGCCAGATAGCGGGGTCTGGCGCACCCGCCGGTGGCTGGCGAGGAGCCGCGCCCATGTCCTGCTTGAAACCACTCTTCCCTGCCGGCCCGGGGCTTCTCGGCGCCCTTGTCCTCGCCGCGGCGACACCGGCCCTGGCCGACCCTTCCCTGCCGCCACCAGCCGCCATGCCCATCCCCAGGGGCGACTTCGTGCTGGACCTTGGGATCGCCGCAAATATGGCCCCCCGCTACCCGGGCTCGGAGGCGTTCGCCGTCCGCCCACGCCCCCTTGTGGGCGTCGAGCGCCTGACCCTGCCCGTCGTGGGCGTGGTCGCCGACGGCCCGGCGAAGGGTGTCTTCGTCTATCCCGCCTTCCGCGTGGATGGCGCGCGGGAGACCTCTGATTACCCGGAGCTGGCAGGCATGCGCGACGTCGACTGGGCCATGGGCCTGGGCCTCGGTGCCGGCGTCAACCGGGGGAACTGGCGGGTCTTCGCCGAGGTGCTGGCGGGAGTGAAGGGCTATAGCGGCCTCACCGCCCGGGCCGGCGCGGACCTTTTGTGGTCGCCCTCGCCCAAGACAGTGATGGCTGTGGGCCCACGGATCAACCTGACCGGGCAGGACTACGCGCGGACCTGGTTCGGCGTCACCCCGGCCGAGGCTGCCGCCTCGGGTGGAGACCTGTCCGCCTATGACCCCGATGGCGGCCTGTCCAGCGCTGGGCTCGCCGTGACCTGGGGCCAGGCGATCAGCGACCGGGCCATGCTGCAGGTTGAAGCCGGCTGGGACCGGCAGCTCGGCGACATCAAGGACAGCCCTCTGGTCTCTCGGGGCAGCGGCGACGCGATCTTCCTCGTCACTGGCGTGACCTGGCGCTTTAACTTCGGAGGGTCGTGAACTTCGGGGGGGCCTGACCCCCGGGTCCGCCCGGGCTTGGCCTCAGGACCCGGGTCTGGGCAGGATGCCGGCTGCGACCGGAGAGCCTGCCATGCCCGACCTCAACACCCGAATCCACGACGCCGAGAACCGCCTGCTCGACGAGCTGCGCCGGCAGCGCCGCCGTCTGAGGGAGTCCGGCGAGGGCGGCTCGGACGTCTCCGTCGGCCAGAAGGTAGCCGACGCCGTGGCGGCCACCATCGGCTCCTGGCCCTTCATCATCATCCAGTCCTGCCTGCTGGCCGCCTGGGTGACCCTGAACGTGATCGCCTGGATCCGTCACTGGGACCCCTACCCCTTCATACTGCTGAACCTGGCCCTGTCCTTCCAGGCCGCCTACGCCGGCCCCTTCATCCTGATGAGCCAGAACCGGCAGCAGGACATCGACCGGCGCAAGGCCGAGACCGACTACCAGGTGAACGTGAAGGCCGAGCTGGAGATCGAGCTCCTGCACCAGAAGCTGGACGCCCTGAAGGAACAGGAACTGGCCGACCTCGCCCGGGCCGTGCGGAACCTTTCCGAACAGCTGGAGGCCCGCCGCGGCTGAACCAGAGCGGGACCGCCGCAGACCCCCTCACCCGGCTTCGCCGGGAGCTCCCCCTTGGGGGAGCAATTACGCGCACTACTTCCCCCCCCCAGGGGGAGGTGGACCGCGCAGCGGGACGGAGGGGGTCAACGGCCTTGGCCCTTGCGCACAGGGGCCCTTCACGGACAGGATGGGTGAAAGCGGGAGGCGCAGGCGATGGATCGACCCCATGACAGGGCCCTGAGGGCGAGGGCTGCGGCCGTGATCCCCGGGGGCATGTTCGGCCACCAGTCCACGGCCCTCCTGCCGGACGACTACCCCCAGTACTTCGTGAAGGCCAAGGGCGCCCATCTCTGGGACGCCGACGGCGGCAAGGTGCTCGACCTGATGTGCGCCTACGGCCCCAACCTCTTCGGCTATGGCAACGAGGCCATCGACGCGGCCTTCATCGCCCAGCTGCAGCAGGGCGACACCCTGACCGGCCCGACGCCGGTGATGGTCGAGCTGGCCGAGACCCTGGTCGACATGGTTGGCCACGCCGACTGGGCCCTGTTCTGCAAGAACGGCGGCGATGCGACGACCATGGCCCTGACCGTCGCCCGGGCCCAGACCCGCCGGAAGACCGTCATCCGCGCCCGGGGCGCCTATCACGGCTCGACCCCCTGGTGCACGCCGCGTACGGCCGGCGTCCTGGAGACGGACCGGGCACACCAGATCCTCTGCGATTACAACGATGTGGCCAGCCTGGAGGCTGCGGTGGCCGAGGCCGGCGACGACCTCGCCGCCATCTTCGCCGCCCCCTTCCGCCATGACGCCTTCATCGACCAGGCCGAGCCCGACCCCGCCTACGCCGCCCGCGCCCGGGAGCTCTGCGACCGCACGGGCGCCCTCCTGGTCCTCGACGAGGTCCGGGCAGGCTTCCGCCTCAGCCGGGACTGTTCCTGGTCGCGGATCGGCGTCGAGCCGGACCTGTCGACCTGGGGCAAGGGCCTGGCCAACGGACACGCCCTTTCGGCCCTCCTGGGCTCGGACAGCGCCCGCAAGGGGGCCGAGGCCATCTACGCCACCGGCTCCTTCTGGTACCAGGCCGCCCCCATGGCCGCGTCCCTCGAGGTCCTGCGCCGCATCCGCGAGACCGACTACCTGGAGCGGCTGGAGGCCCTGGGCCAGCGCCTGTCCTCAGGCCTGGCCGAGCGCGCCGAGGCGGCGGACCTGGGCTTCCGGATCACCGGCCCCGGCCAGATGCCCCTCTTCCTGTTCGACGAGGACCCGGACCTGAGGAAGGGCTTCTTCTGGTCCAGCGCCATGCTGGCGCGGGGGGTCTACGTCCACCCCTGGCACAACATGTTCCTCTGCGACGCCATGACCGAGGCGGACATCGACCAGGCCCTCGACGCTGCCGAGGAGTCCTTCGCCGAGCTTCGCAAGGCCGCCCCCGGCCTCGCTCCCGTGGCCAAGATGGCCTTCCTTTCCCAGACCCGGTGATCCCATGACCCCCGAAGAGTACGCCGGCCTCGACGGCCTTGGCCTGGCCGAGGCCATCCGCAAGGGGCAGACCACGCCCCTGGAGGCCGTCGACGCCGCCATCGCCATCATCGAGCGCCACAACCCCGCGCTGAACGCCGTGGTTCACACTGCCTTCGACGAGGCCCGGCAACAGGCCCGGGGCGACCTGCCGGACGGCCCCTTCCGGGGCGTGCCCTTCCTGATCAAGGACCTGGCCATGCCCGTGGCGGGCTGGCCCCGCACCTCGGGCAGCCGCTTCGCCCGGCACATCGTGGACCGCGAGGACGGCGGCCTCACCGCCCGCTACCGCCGGGCCGGCGTCATCCCCCTGGGAAAGACCAACACCCCCGAATACGGCATCACCGGCACGACCGAGAGCGCCCTCCTGGGCCCCTGCCGCAATCCCTGGAACCCCGGCCACATCGCCGGGGGCTCCTCCGGCGGATCGGCCTCGGCTGTGGCCTCGGGCATGGTCCCGATGGCCCACGCCAGCGACGGCCTGGGCTCGATCCGCATCCCCGCCGCCTGCTGCGGCCTGGTGGGCCTGAAGGGCACCCGAGACCGGATTCCCAACCTGCCAGACGGCTTCGACTACGCCGCAGGCTTCGTGGTCGACCACGTAGTCACCCGCACGGTGCGTGACTGCGCCGCCATGATGGACGCCACCGATACGCCCGAACCCGACAGTCCCTATCCCGCCCCGCCCAAGGCGGGCCCCTTCCTGGACGAGGTGGGCCGCGCACCGGGTCGCCTGCGCATCACATGGTCATCCGAGACCGTCTCCGGCCGGCCCATCGACCCCCAGGTCCAGGCGGCCCTGGAGCGCACCGCCGACCTCCTGCGCCGGCTGGGCCATGACGTGGTCGAAGAGGGCCTGGGCATTGACTACCGCGCCCTCTACGCCGCCCGGGGCCCCGTCTCGGGCGCCAACTTCGCCGCCGGCATGGCGCGGCTGATCGAGCAGGTGGGCCGCGAGCCTGAGCCCGACGAGCTGGAGCCCCTGACCTGGGTCTCCCTCAAGGGCGGCCGCAAGGTGACCGGCGAGATGGCCCTGCGCTCCCTGCAGGAGCTGCGCATGCTGAACCGGGTCACCCTGGCGGCCTTCCGCGACCGCGACGTCCACCTGACCCCGGTACTGGGGACCCCGGTGCCGGAGATCGGCTTCATCGATCCGGTCAACCTGGAGCCCCGGGAGGTCAACCGCCGGCAGGGCCAGGTCTTCCCCTTCACCCCCCCCTTCAACTTCTCGGGCCAGCCCTCCCTGTCCCTGCCCCTGGAGACCACAGCCGACGGCCTGCCGGTCGGCATGATGTTCACCGCCCGCTATGCCGACGAGGCCACCCTCTTCCGCCTGGCCGGCCAGCTGGAGCGCGAGGCACCCTGGGCCGGACGGCGGCCGGGACTGTGGGCTTGAGGGGACTGCCAAGGCGCGACTGGCTGGCCCTGGCGGCGCTCAACGGCTTCTCCGCCATCGCCATGGGCGCCTTCGCGGCTCATGCCGTGAAGGACCCGAAGGCCGCAGAGTGGATCAAGACGGGCGCGCAGTACGCCTTCTGCCATACCATGGCGACCTTCGCCTCGGCGGCCCTGATGGGCATGGGCGCCCCCCGCGCCCGCTTCGCCCCGGCCTTCTTCCTGACCGGCTCGGTGATCTTCGCCGGAACCCTCTACGCCATGGCCTTCGGCGCCCCGCGCTGGCTGGGGGCAGTGACCCCCATCGGTGGCGTCCTCTTCCTCATCGGCTGGGCCTGGCTGGCGGTCTCGGCCCGGGACCTGGACCGAACCGACCGCAGTTGACCCCCTCACCGGCCGCCCGTCCCAATTCCTCCCCATCAGGGGGAGGTGGACCGGGGCAAAGCCCCGGGACGGAGGGCGTCTGCTGGGGCGCCGTTGACCCCCTCAGTCGGCTTCGCCGACAGCTCCCCCTTGGGGGAGCAATTGGTTCTGTAATTCCTCCCCATCAGGGGGAGGTGGCCCGGGGCCCCGGCCCCGGGACGGAGGGGGTCAGCTGAGGCCGCCGCGCGCGCCTAGATCCGCGCCGTGCCCTTCAGGGCCAGAGTCCGCAGGGCCAGGGCCGAGCCGCTCATCGCCAGGAACATCGTCAGGGCCACAGGTCGGGCCGAGCCGTCCCCCAGGGCCGCCGTCAGGCTGGAGGCCAGGGCGCCCGCG
>CAIZKE010000207.1 GCA_903933475.1 uncultured Alphaproteobacteria bacterium
CCTACAGGCCCAGCCTGCGAAGCCGGATCCTCAGGAGCTTCGCAGAGGATGGGGTCGCCATAGCCATCCGCTCGGACCCGGACCTGTTGCGGGCAGCCTTGCGGGGCTTCCACATGCTGGAGCACCCCTCAGACTGGCTCAAGCGCCCAGCCACCCTGGGCAAGATCCTGCTGGCCTGGATGACACCCCGGGCCGCCAAGGCCGACGTTTATCCCCCCAAGGCCGGACCGGATCGCGATACCCTTCTGCGGGCCATCGGTCTCGACCCCCAGCTCGACATCGCCCGGGTGGCGGCGGGCTGAGAAGAGGGCTGTGACATAGCCGTCCACGCTGGCCCGGGCCTGTCCCCGGTGGCCCTCAAGGCGACCTTCCTGCAAGGGTCCGGTCGCGGGTCGCCACCGGATTGCCCGTGATGAAAGAGCGCTGTCGTCCCGATGCCTGGCACGGGCGCCCTCCCCTTCAATGGAGTGGATCCGCAGCCGATCAGATC
This sequence comes from uncultured Alphaproteobacteria bacterium, assembly GCA_903933475.1. GTDB lineage: Bacteria > Pseudomonadota > Alphaproteobacteria > Caulobacterales > Caulobacteraceae > Phenylobacterium. The sequence goes on from CAIZKE010000207.1 coordinate 491, forward strand.
CGCCCGGCAAGGGGTGAGGACGGATCCCCATAGCGGCGCTCGGCCATGCGTCCGGCCAGGAAGGCCTGTCGGCCTGCAATCACCGCGTGCTTCATGGCGTCGGCCATGCGGATCGGATCCTTTGCCTCGGCGATGGCCGTATTCATGAGCACTGCATCACAACCCATCTCCATGGCGATCACCGCGTCGGACGCCGTTCCGACCCCGGCGTCGACGAGGACCGGTACCCGGGACTGCTCGAGGATCAGGCCAAGGTTGAGGGCGTTCTGGATCCCGCGCCCGGAACCGATAGGGGCCGCTGCGGGCATTATGGCTGCGGCTCCGGCATCCTCCAGCTTGCGGGCATAGACCGGGTCATCCGAGCAATAGACCATCACCTGGAAGCCGTCGGAGACCAGAAGCTTGAGGGCCCGAAGCGTCTCCTCCATGTCCGGCAGGAGGTGTTGGGTCTCCGAAAGGACCTCCAGCTTGACCAGGTCCCAGCCGCCGGCCTCCCGCGCCAGGCGCAGGGTCCGCACCGCGTCCTCGCCGGTGTAGCAGCCCGCCGTGTTGGGGAGGTAGGTGAACCGCTCCGGCCTCAGGAAGTCCGCCAGCATGGGTTTGCCGGGATCGGAAAGGTTTACCCGGCGCAGGGCCACCGTCACGATCTCCGCCCCGGCAGCCTCAGCCGCAGCCGCGTTCTGGGCATAGTCGGCGTACTTGCCGGTCCCGACGATCAGCCGTGACCGGAAAGTGCGCCCCGCCACAGTCCATGTGTCATCCGGATCTGCCCCAGGGGTCGCTACATCCGCCATCTCAGCCGCCTCCGATGAAATGCACGATCTCGATCCGGTCTCCGTCCGCCAGGCGCGTCTGTCCATAGGCGGACCGGGGGACGATCTCGAGGTTGCGTTCGACGGCCACCTTCCGGGGCTCAAGGCCCAAGGCCGCGACCAGTTCCGCCACGTTTTCGACGGCCTCCAGCTTGCGGGGTTCGCCGTTGAGGATCAGCGCCAGAGTCATGCCCTGCTTGTGACCCCAGCCGCCCGCCGTTACAAGACGGCGGTTCCGGTTTTGGCGAGTCTGCGCTGGCCGGGACTCTGTCGGAGGGAACCGGCGCTCGGCTTCACGCCGATGTGTCCGTTAGGGCGCTTCTGCCCGTGTCCGCGCCGGCTGCGGTTCGATAGAAGTTCAAGGGGCCGACTTTGTGCGGCCGCCGAGACGACGAAGCACAGGATCCCCAAATGCCGTCCAGTCCGAAGGCTCCCGCCGAACAGTTCGATGCACGTCTTGTCCGCCGCCTTGCCGGCATACTGAACGATACGGGACTCTCCGAGATCGAGGTCGAACACGACGGCCTGCGGATCCGCGTGGCGCGCACCCTGACCGCCGCCGCGACGGTCGCGGTCGCGGCCCCACCCGCGGTGGTCGCTGTCGCGCCCGCGGCCGTCGAGGTGGCCGTGCCTGCGCCTGCACCTGCGATCGCGGACGGAGACGCCGTGAAGTCCCCAATGGTCGGGACCGTCTACCTGCAGCCCCAGCCGGACTCGCCGCCGTTCTTCAAGGTGGGCGACACCGTGTCGGAAGGCCAGACCATGATGATCATCGAGGCCATGAAGACCATGAACCCCATTCCCGCGCCCCGCGCCGGCAGGATCCTCGAATTCCTGGTGGCGAACGGCCAGCCGGTCGAGTTCGGCGAACCCCTCGCAATCATCGGGTAGGCCATGTTTGACAAGATCCTGATCGCCAACCGAGGCGAAATCGCCTTGCGGGTGCATCGCGCCTGCAAGGAAATGGGCATCTCCACGGTCGCGGTGCATTCCGAGGCCGACGCGGGCGCCATGTGGGTCCGCCTGGCCGATGAAAGCGTCTGCATCGGCCCTGCGCCCGCCTCCAAGAGCTACCTCAACATTCCGGCCATCATCGCCGCAGCAGAGATTACCGGCGCGCAGGCCATACATCCCGGCTACGGTTTCCTGTCGGAGAACGCCCGGTTCGCTCAGATCGTGAACGCCCACGGCTTCACCTTCATCGGGCCGCTGCCCGAGCACATCACCATGATGGGCGACAAGATCACGGCCAAGCAGGCGGTCCGCGAGGCCGGGATTCCGGTCGTTCCGGGCTCGGATGGGGCCGTGACCACCGAGGAAGAGGCCTTTGAGGCCGCCCGCAAGATCGGCTTTCCCGTCCTGATCAAGGCCGCTGCCGGCGGCGGTGGGCGGGGCATGAAGGTGGCCCGCACGGAGGAAGATCTCCTCGAGGCCGTGTCTACCGCCAGGGCGGAGGCCCGCGCCGCCTTCGGGGACGACGCCATCTACATGGAGCGCTACCTCCAGGGGCCCCGGCATATTGAGCTGCAGGTCATTGCCGACCAGTTCGGGAACGTCTGCCACCTCGGTGAGCGGGACTGCTCCCTCCAGCGTCGGCACCAGAAGGTCCTCGAGGAGGCGCCCTCCCCGGTCATCGACGCCGCGACGCGCCGCAAGATCGGCGAGGTGGTCGTCGAGGCCGTCCGCAAGATCGGCTATCTCGGCGTCGGCACCATCGAGTTCCTCTACGAAAACGGGGAATTCTTCTTCATCGAGATGAATACCCGCCTGCAGGTCGAGCACCCGGTGACAGAAGCCATCACGGGCATCGATCTGGTCCGCGAGCAGATCCGAATCGCCGCTGGCCTGCCCCTGTCCTTCAGCCAGAAGGACATCACGTTTGAGGGGCACGCCATCGAGTGCCGGATCAACGCCGAGAATCCCCGGACCTTCACCCCCTCGCCGGGGCTTGTGACGGATTTCCACGCCCCTGGCGGACTCGGCGTCCGCCTGGACAGCGCCATCTACGCCGGCTACGCCATCCCGCCCTATTACGACAGCCTGATTGGCAAGCTGATCGTGCATGGTCGTGACCGCGAAGAGTGCATCGCCCGGCTCAGCCGTTGCCTCGGCGAAATGGTGGTCGGCGGTATCGAGACAACCATCCCCCTCTTCCAGGACCTCTTGCTCCAGCCAGACTTCATCATGGGCGACTACACGATCCACTGGCTGGAATCCTGGCTGAAGGATCTCGCGGAGGCCAGGTGAGCCCGGCTGCCCGTCGACACCCGGCGCTGGATTTCTACGCCCGAGGGGTCTTCCCCATGGCGGACTCGCCCTCGGCGTCCGAGGTCTTCCTGGTCGAGCCCGAGTTCCGCGGGGTCTTCCCTCTGGACCGACTTCAGTTGCCCCGCAGGCTCCAGAGGACCCTCCGGCAGGATGCCTTCGAGGTCCGCATCAACTCGGATTTCGAGGCCGTGCTGGCCGCTTGCGCCGATCCGGCCCGCCCCGGTGCCTGGATCAACCCGGCCCTCCTGGGGATGTATCGCAGCCTGCATGCCGAGGGTGCCGCCCACTCTGTGGAGGCCTGGCGCGGGGGCCGGTTGGCGGGCGGGCTGTTCGGGGTCTCGCTGCGGGGTGCCTTCTTCGGGGAGAGCATGTTCTCATTCGAGACAGACGCCTCGAAGGTCGCCCTTGCCCACCTCGCGGCGCAGTTGATCCGGGGCGGCTACAGACTCCTCGACGCCCAGTTCATCACGGACCATCTGGCCAGTCTCGGGGCCGAGGAAATCCCCCGGGACGTTTACCTGGTGCGACTGGCTGCGGCGTTGGCGGTTGAAGGCCGGCTCACGGGAGCCGCGCCCCTCAGCGGCGCAGCGGCCCTGCAGGTGATCAGCCAGGTGTCGTAAACTGGATGCTCGGGTCCACTGAGCCCCGGCGAAGAGGCATAGATCCAGCCCTTGAAGACCTGGCGGGGACCCGGTGCCGACCTGCCGGCCTGGGGCTTGGGCTGGGAGTCCACCGTCAGGTAGGCGACGGTGTCCTCGGTCGGCTCATCATCGGCGGTATGCTCACAGGCGCGGACCGTAAGGATCAGGGACTTGTAGCGGACGGGCTGACCGACAGGCGCTTCGAAGCGGATAGTCTCTGCCGTCACCTTGTCTACGGCCTGGAGGACGGCGACGGCGAACCTCTCTCTCTGGCGAACGCTTTCGACAGGCAGGTCGGCGACCCTGCGCTCAGGCGGTTCTGCCGGCGCCAACTGAGAGGCTGGCACGGGTGGGGTCACCGCAGGCGGGGGCGCTTCGACCACAGCGGGCGGAGCCTCCTCCTCGACGACTGCCGGCGGGGCCACCTCGCCTTCCGGAGCCTGCGGAGATGCCTCAGCAGAAGTGGGTGGAGACTCGGCTGCGGGAGGCGGCGCCTGCTGGGCTGGTGCCAGGGCCGCAGGGGCGAGACCCGCCGTCACCGCAAGGGCGATCAAGGCCAGGCGTCGGCTGTGCGGGCTCAGGGCCATGCTATTCGGGCCGCCAGGCCTCGTAGTCGCCGGCGGCGCGCTGACGCTCCCCGCCGCGAGTGATCGAGCCCTTGGGCCGCCAGGCGTGGATCGTGCCCGTCATGTTGGGAAGGTGATCCTTCTCCCAGGCCTTGCGGGGCAAGGTCGCCTGGGTCGGTAGCTCGTCGAAGGTGTAATGCAGCCAGCCGTGCCACTCGGCCGGCACTTTGGAGGCGTCGGGATAGCCCTTGTAGATCACCCAGCGGCGGCGGCGGCCGTCATAGGAGTCCTTGGCGTCCCGGGCTTCGTAATAGCGGTTGCCGTAGTCGTCCTGGCCCACGGGGACGCCCCTGCGCTTGATATGGAACCCGGCGCCGATGGTTGCGCCGTTCCACCAGGTGAAGATCGCCTTCAGCATGCGCGTTCCGGTCCACTCAGATTGACTGGGCCGGACTATAGGTCGCCCGCCCCCGAGCGTCCAGCGATCAGGAAACCTCAACATCTTGTGGATCAGGGCCATCTGACCCGCAACATCTGTTGCCCACGGCTGGCCACAGTCCTAACCTGAAGGGAGTGGAGGCCGATCCGATGCAAACCCCGCCCGTTCTGGAGTCCCGGCAGGTCGAACTGAGCGACCGGTGTGTCGAGGTCCTGGCGCCCGCCGACTGGACCCAGCCCCAGGTCGAAGCCTGGATGGAGGCGCTGGGGGGTGCCGAGGACCTGGGCACCGCTATCCATGGGCTGGCTGCAGACCTCGCCCGCAACGCTCAGCGTCGGGGGCTGGCGGATCGCCTGGCCACCCTGATGCTGAACGGTGCAAGCGCGATCGGCCTTCCCGTGGGTCCCGCGCCCGAGATCCTGGAGGCAGCGGACCCGGGTCTCGAGGCCCGCCTCCAGGCCCTGGCCGCCGCTCTCCGGGGCGAGCGCCTGGCCCAGGCCGCTGCCGAGGCGGCTGCGGGTCCCATGCAGGGCGTCCTCGACGCTGTCTCCCGCTGTGAGGGAGACCGGGAGGCCTGCGCCTCGCCGGCTGGTAATCCCGTCCTGGCCCGGGCCGTCGAGCGGGCTCGCGCCGCCGGGGCGCCGGACGACCTGATCCTTGAGGCCATCGACCTTTCCCGGTGCGGCGAAACGATCTGGCGGCAGTCGCTTGCCGCATCGGAGGGAGACCGGCTGCGGTTGGTGGTTTCGCGGGGCGCTTCCGCGACCCCGAACCTGGGACGCCTGGCCCTGACAGGCCGCGTTGGCCTGGCGCCAGACGCCGGGACTGCGGCGGCCCTCGCCGCCGCGGCTGGCCGCATGCGCGGTGCCGTCAACCTGGGCGCTTTCGGCCTCGGCGAAGACTTTGAGGCCTCACGGTTCGAGGCCGCGGTCACCGACCTCGCCACCGCTCTCGCGGCGTCCGGGCGTCCGGGCCTGATCGGCCTGGGCGGGCTGGGCGACTGGCTGCTGGCCCAGGGCCTCGCCTATGGCTCCGAGCCCGCGCGGAAGACAGCGCGGGGCCTGTTCAAGAAGGCCCGGCGCGCCATTCCCGAGGGCCTGGACGTGGGGCTGGCCCTCTTCAGCGACCCTGAACTCGCCCTCCGGCTGGGCGGAGCCGATCCCTCCGGTGCCCCCTCCCCGGGTCCGGTGATGACCGTCGAGACCGCCGACATTGAAGGCTACCGCACCCTTTCCGGTGCCTCGCTGCGGGCCCTTGATGGTCTCGGGATCGATGTCGCAGACGCCCGACTGCACGCCCTTGGCCTGCGAGACCTCTCTGGCGCCCCCGGGGTCGATCGGGCCGCCCTTGAGGCCCGCGGCTTCACCGGCCACGAGATCGCCGCCGTCGAGTCGGCCCTTCCCATGGCCGCCAGTCTTTCGGACGCCCTTTCTGTCCGGGTGATCGACCCCGGCTTCCTGACCGATGTCCTGGGCCTGACCGAGGCCGAGCTGGCCGACCCGGCCCTCGATCTCCTGGAGCGCATGGGCTTCAGCCCAGAGCAGGTCGCCCTCAGCGACGCCGCCATCGTCGGCTCGGGTCGGCTGTCCGATCTCCCGGGCCTGACCGAGGCCCAGGCCGCAGCCCTGGCGACGGGCGCCGAGATCGCCGTCGCAGACACGGTCGCCATGGCCGCAACCCTCGCCCCCCTGCTGGCCGCGCCGCCCGTGGTGGTGTTCGAGGCCGAAGCCGAAGCCCTCGATGCCATCCTGGAGGGCCTGGGAGACACCGGCGGCGTCATCCTGCAGCCCCGGATCCGCAGAGGCCTACTGGAGCGCCAAAGGCTGGGCACCCCGGCCCCTGTGGCTGCCGCCGCTCCGCCCCCTGCCCCGGAGCCTGAGGAGCGGATCATCGAGCGACGCATCGAGGTCGAGCGCCCGCCCACCCGGCGCAAGCTGCCCGATCGCCGGAAGGGCTACATCCAGAAGGCCTCGGTAGGCGGCCACAAGGTCTACCTCCACACCGGCGAATACGACGACGGCGAGCTGGGTGAGATCTTCATCGACATGCACAAGGAAGGGGCCGCCTTCCGCTCGCTGATGAACAACTTCGCGGTGTCGATCTCGATCGGCCTCCAGTACGGGGTGCCCCTCGACGACTTCGTGGACGCCTTCGTCTTCACGCGCTTCGAGCCCGCGGGCCAGGTGACCGGCAACGACTCCGTCCGCTCCGCGACCTCGATCCTCGACTACATCTTCCGCGAGCTCGGCATCTCCTATCTCGGCCGGAACGACCTCGCGAACGCCGACGGAGAGTTGAACGCAGACGGCCTGGGCCGCGGCGCCGCCGATGGCCAGCCCCTGGAGGCACCCGAACCCCAGCCCGCCTCACGGTTCATCTCCCGCGGGTTCTCCCGGGGGGCGGCGCCCGACAACCTCGTCTTCCTGCCGACGCCGCAGGAGCGCAGCGCGCTTGGCGGACTGCGCAGGGACGCCGACGTCTGCCCGGACTGCGGCGACACGGCCCTCGTACGAAAAGGTGCAGACCTCATCTGCGACACCTGCGGCGTCCGCGCCGAGGGTGACC
>CAIZKE010000208.1 GCA_903933475.1 uncultured Alphaproteobacteria bacterium
CTCGGGCACCGACAGGCACCCCTCCTCGTAGAAGGCGGTCTCATCGGACGCCCAGAGGATCTCGGGATTGACGAAGAAGCGGGGCTCGGGGGGATCGTCCTGCCGGGCCAGGTCCATGACGATCACCTGCCGGGGTACCCCCACCTGGATGGCCGCCAGGCCTATGCCTGGGGCGGCGTACATGGTCTCCAGCATGTCATCCATCAGCCGGCGCAGGTCGTCATCCACCCGCTCGACGGGGGTGGAGACCTGTTTCAGCACAGGATTGGGGACGGTGAGGATCTCGCGCAGGGCCATGGCCTTGCCAGTTAGGGACGGGTCCGGGCAGCGTCAAGCCGCGCTGTCGTCGGCGCTGGGTTCGGGACGGGCCAAGGGACGGACGCCAGCCTCGATGTGGGGGAGCTCGGGCATGGGCTTGCCCTCGTGGTCCACGCCCAGGGCCTCGAAGCGCCGGGCCTGGGGCAGGACCCGGCTCTCCAGGGAGCCGACGACCTGGTTGTAGCGCTCCACGGCCTGGGTCAGGGCCTTGCCGACCCCGGCCACGTGGCCACCCATGTCGGAGAGACGCTTGTAGAGTTCCCGGGCGACCCGGGCGATCTCGGCGGCGCCCCGGGCCTGGTCCTCGACCCGCCAGCCGTAGGAGACGGCCTTGCACAGGGCGAAGAGGGTGGTGGGCGTAACCACGACCACCTTCTGCCCCATGGCCTCGGTCAGGAGGTCGGGCTGGCGGTCGAGGGCGGCGACCAGGAAGCTGTCTCCGGGGATGAACATGGCAACAAAGTCGGCGCTGCCGCCCAGTTCGTCCTGATAGGCCCTGGAGGCCAGGGTGCGGATGTGGTTGCGGACGCTGTCGGCATGGCGGGCCAGGGCGGCCTCACGCTGGGCCTCGTCCGGGGCGTCCTGGGCGTCGAGGAAGGCGCTGATGGAGACCTTGGCGTCGATGACCAGCTCGCCGCCGCCGGGCATGCGGACCACCACGTCGGGCCGCTGGCGACGCTCGCCTGAGGTGATCGTGACCTGTTCCAGGAAGTCGAACCGGTTTTGCAGGCCCGCCATCTCCAGGACGTTGCGCAAGGTCTGCTCGCCCCAGCGCCCCTGGACGCCAACGCCCCGGCGAAGGGCGGCGGTGAGCTTCTGGGTCTCGTCCCGGGCGGCGGTGGAGGCCTGAAGGAGGGCGCCGATCTGCTCGCGCAGGCCACCGGTCTCCTGGGCCCGGGCCGTCTCCATGTCGGTGACCTGCTTCTGGAACTTCTCGAGGGTGTCGGTCACGGGCTTGAGCTGGCCAGCCAGCTTCTCCTCGGCCAGCCTCTCGCGCAGCTCGAAGCTCTCGTTGGCGCGGGCGAGGAGCTGGTCGGCGATGGCGCCGGCCGCCTCGGCCTGAAGCAGCTCGGCATTGCGGGCGGCCATGTCCTCGATGACCTGGACCCGGGCGGCGGTGGCCTGGAGGTCGAAGACCCGCGCCTCGGCGCGATCGGCCCGGCCCCGCTCGAGCACGGCCCAGACCAGGGCGACGAGGGCCAGGGCGAAACCCAGGAGGGCGATCAGGATCTCGGAGTTCATGAAGTGTTCCTAGTCCGGAATCACCGGCGTGTCACCGGGTGCGGTCAGGCCGGACGGCGGGCGCGCAGGGCCTGGGCGAGGGTGCCGTCGTCTAGCCAGTCGAGTTCGCCGCCTACGGGAACGCCCCGGGCCAGCAGGGTGACCTCGGCGCCCGACCCTGACAGCCGCTCGGCCAGGTAGTGGGCGGTGGTCTGGCCGTCCACGGTGGCGGGCAGGGCCAGTATGACCTCGCGTACGCCGCCGGCGGCGACCCGGGCAACCAGGGCGGCGATCCTGAGGTCGTCGGGACCGACCCCGTCGAGGGCCGAGAGTAGGCCGCCGAGGACGTGGTAGCGCCCGCGGAAGGTCCCGCCCCGCTCGAGCGCCCAGAGGGAGCCGGCCTCTTCCACCACGCAGACCAGGCCCGCGTCCCGGGTCCCGTCCGAGCAGACCGTGCAGGGATCCCGGGTGTCGAGGGCACCACAGGTGGTGCAGGCCCGGACCTTGGCTGCGGCGTCGGCCAGGGCCTCGGCCAGGGGGGTCATCAGCTGCTCTCGGCGCTTGAGCAGGGTGAGGGCCGCCCGGCGCGCCGAACGGGGCCCCAACCCCGGCAGGCGGGACAGGAGGCTGATCAGCCTTTCGATCTCGGGTCCCGCAGATGCGGCCAAGGCCCCTGCCTCCCATGGTTCGGAAACGACTTGCAGGGTGCACCCCGAGGGGTGATTCTGTCCAAGCCCGCCCGCCAGACAAGGATGAGGACATGGCGCGACCGTCCCGATCAGTTCCACGATCCTCTGCCAAGGACCTCGCGGTCCGCGCCCTCCTGGGCCTCGCCGGGGGCATCGCGGTCTGGGCGGTGATCCGCTGGACGCCAGAGACTGAGGGCCTGAAGGCCGTGCGCGGGATCCTGGCGCTGGCCTCGCTCACGCTGCCTGTCGTGCTGCTCGGTGGCTACGGGGCCCTGCGCCCGCGCACCCTGGCCCTGTGGACACTGGCAGCTGCGGGGGTGTCGGTCCTTGGAGGAATCGGTCGCATGGGTGCGCCGGTGAACGCCAATGTGCCGCCGGTCCCTGCCGCAGGCACCCTGGTCCTGGCCTGCCTGGCACTGATCATCGGGCATGTCCTCGTCCTGGCCCGGGAAGGCGCCGGACGGGGGAACCCCTGGCCCCGCCACTTCGCCATCGCCTGGGCCGATGGTGTCCGCGCCGCCCTGTCCGTGGCCCTGGTCGGTGCCCTGTTCGGGCTGGTCGTCCTGGCCTCCAACCTGTTCGAGCTGATCGGCTTCAAGGCCGTGGGCGGGTTCCTCTCCCGGCTAGGCGTCCTCTGGCCGCTGATGGGCCTGGCCTTCGGACTCGGGGTCCATTTCACGGCCGGGCGGGCGGAACTGGCGGCGGGCGCCCGGGCCCTCGGCCTGGGGCTGCTGGCCTGGCTCCTGCCCGTGATGGTCTTCCTGGTGGCTACCTTCCTGGGGACCCTGCCCTTCACCGGCCTCAAGCCCCTTTGGGACACCGGTTCGGCTGCAGCCCTGCTCATCGCCGCCTGCATCGGGCTGATCATCCTGGTCAACGCCGCCGTCCAGGACGAGACCAACCCTGCGAAGATCCCGCGGATCCTCAGGTACGCCGCCCGGCTCGGTGGCCTCCTGATGGCACCCCTGGTGGTGATCGCCGCGGTGGGGATCTTCCTGCGCATCGACCAGCATGGCTTGTCGCCTGACCGGGTCCGCGCCCTGGCCTGCCTCCTGGTCCTGGCGGTCTTCGCCGGCGGGCACCTCCTGGCGGCTCTGTCCCGGCGGTCCTGGATCGAGGCCTTCGGCAAGGCGAACCTGACCGGAGTCCTGGCGGCCCTTGTCGCCATCCTGTTCACCCTCAGCCCGGTCGGGGACCCTGACCGCCTTTCGGTGATGGACCAGATGCGGCGGCTGGCCTCCGGCCAGGTCGCGCTGGACCGCTTCGACTTCGACCTCCTGCGGTTCGACACCGGCGAGCTTGGCCGGACGGCCCTGCGAGAACTGGCCGCCCGTCCCGGGGACGCGCCCCGCGACGCGGAGATTCGGCGTGCGGCCAGCGAGGCCCTGGCGAGCAAGACGCGCAGGGCCGTGCGCGTCGCCCCGCCCGTGGTCATCCCCGTGGGCGCCGCACCCATTCCGGCTGATTTCATCTCCAGCATGGCCACGATTTACTGCGACAGGGAGCAGCCCTGTGGTGCGATGAGCCTGGATATCACCGATGACGGCAAGGCCGAGGTCCTGTTGCAGCGCGGAATTTGGCTTGAGGCCTGGACGCCAGACTCGACGGGCTGGCGCAAGCTGGGTGACCTCGGCGTGCCTTGCCCGGTGAACTCGAAGCCCTTCCTTGCCGCCGACGTCCGCGTCGCGCCGCCCAGGGACAAGGTCCAGGACGTGATGGTGGGCGGGGTGCGGCTGCGCCTCGATCCCGAGCTCGCCGCCTGTCCGCCGGGCGGGGCGGGGGGCTAGTCCTCCGCCGCGTCTTCCCCCAGGTCGTCGACAAGGGCCGGCTCCGGCGGGGGCAGGTGGCGGATCTGGACGACCTCTGCGCCCGGAAAGGCCTCGAGCACGGACAGGACGAAGGGGTCCTGGCTGATCTCGGCCCGGGTCTCGCGGCCCTCCCGGGTCTGGCGCTCCCAGAGGCTTTCGGCGCCCCCGCCGCCCTGGGCGGCCACCAGCCAGGGTTGTCCGGTCCAGGCCTTCAGGCGGCCCACCAGGCGCTGGGCCAGATTGGTGGGCGCGCCGGGCGCGGGCTCGAACTCCAGGACCCCGGGCCGGAAGCTGACCGGACGGACGAAGCGCTCGACGTCGAGCTTGAGGGCGATGTCCCGTTCGGCGTCGATCAGGGCGATCAGGTCCTCGAAGGTCTGCAGGACCGGTGTCTGCCGGGCCTCGGCCTGGGGGGCACCCTGGGGCGCGCTCTGGGGGGCCAGGGCTCTCGCCGCCCCGCCCTGGGTCGTTCCGCCGCCCGTTGATCCGCCGCCTGTCGATCCGCCACCCGTGGATCCGCCGCCGCCGGCCGGCATCTCGCCGTTCCTCAGCAGCTTCAGGGCCTCTTCAGGCCCGGGCAGGTCGGCGGCGTGGGCCAGGCGGATCAGGGCCATGTCTGTCGCCGCCGCGGGGTCCGGCGCGCGCCCGACCTCATCGTGGGCCTTGAGCAGCATCTGCCAGAGGCGGGCAAGACTGGGGGCCGAGACGGCGGCGCCGGCCGCGGCGAGGCGGGCGGCCTGATCCTTCGGGAGGGTCAGGGCCTGGGGGCCAACGGCCCGGGCCACAGAGGCGCCGTGCGCGTGCTCCAGCAGGTCGAGCACGACCTGGGCCGGCTCGGCGCCAAGGGCGTAGAGCTGGCGGAAGGCGCTGACGGCGCCGCCAGGATCGCCCTTCAGGACATGTTCGAAAAGGTCCAGGGTCCCCGCCCGGTCGGCCAGGCCCAGCATGTCGCGGATCAGGGCAGCGGGCACGGTCTGCCCGGGGTCGGCCTGGACGATGGCCTGGTCCAGCAGGGACTGGGCGTCCCGCACCGAGCCCTCGGCGGCCCGGGCGATCAGGGTCAGGCCCTCGGCCTCAACCCGCACCCCCTCGGCCTCGAGGATCATCTGCAGGTTGCGGATGATGTCGTCGGGCTCCACCCGGCGCAGGTCGAACCTCTGGCAGCGCGAGAGGATGGTGACCGGCACCTTGCGGATCTCGGTGGTGGCGAAGATGAACTTGGCGTGGGGCGGCGGCTCTTCGAGGGTCTTCAGAAGCGCATTGAAGGCGCCCGTCGAGAGCATGTGCACCTCGTCGATGATGTAGACCTTGTAGCGCGCCTCCACCGGGGCGTAGCGCACCCCGTCCAGGAGGTCGCGCATGTCGGCGACGCCGGTCCGGCTGGCGGCGTCCAGCTCCAGAACATCCATGTGCCGGCCCTCGATGATGGCGCGGCAGTGCCGGCCCTCGATGGACAGGTCCAGGCTGGGGGCGTCGACGGAGTCCGTCTGGAAGTTCAGCGCCCGGGCGAGGAGCCGGGCCGTGGTGGTCTTGCCCACCCCCCGCACGCCGGTGAGCATGAAGGCGTGGGCGATGCGTCCGGCGGCGAAGGCGTTGCGCAGGGTCCGGACCATGGCTTCCTGGCCATAGAGGTCCTCGAAGGTCCGCGGGCGATACTTGCGGGCGATGACGGTGTAGGCTGCGGAGCCATCGGTCGCGGGCACCCGGGCAGGCATTGGCTCTGGCGTCGCAGTTGGCGCGGGGTCGCCGAACATGTCCGCGGTATCGGGATCCCGCTCCGGCGCATCAGGTTCGGGCGTGAGATCTTCGTCGGCCATGGTCGCCATGCGGGCTGGGTGGAGACCGGACAACGACCCGGAACGTGACTCGTTACGGCTGCTTCCTTCCGGACCTGACCGAGTTGGCGAGGCGTCCGCCCGTCGCCGATCTCCATTCCCTATATCGCGATCCCGGGGCCTCGACGCAAGCGTGTGCAGAATTCCGCCTGTGGGCTAATATCCGACTCATGTCCCTGAACGCCTTCCAGAACACCTTCGCCGGCAATCCCCTCGATCGCGTCAGCGAGCACCGCAAGGACGCCGCCTGGCTCGCTGAGCGCCTCGCTTCCGACCAGTCCCTGGGCCTCGTGCTCTGGAACGGGAAGGCCCTTGTTGAGCGGTCCTCCTCGGGCGGGACCCAGATCGCCTACCTGCCCTCGCGCCTTGTTGAGGACCTGTCCGGCGGCCCCGAGCGGCTCCTGTTCATGGGCCTTTGGCAGGAGACCGCGGTGTTCGCCGTCGACCTCGAAGGCCCGGCCGATCCCACCGAAGGCCCGCTGCAGGGCATGGGCCGGTTCGAGGACGCCCGGGCCCTGGCCTCGAGCCTTACGCCGGGCGAGATCGCCATCGTCGGCACGGCCAAGGGCGTCTTCGAATGGCGTCGCAAACATCGCGCCTGTTCCGTCTGCGGCGAACCGACCCGGGCCGCGGAGGGCGGCTGGAAACGGGAGTGTCCCGCCTGCAGCGCCGATCACTTCCCGAGGACGGACCCGGTGGTCATCATGCTGGCCGTGCATGGCGACCGCTGCATGCTGGGACGGCAGGCGGCCTGGCCTGCCGGCATGTTCTCGGCCCTCGCAGGGTTTCTTGAGCCCGGAGAGTCCATCGAGGAGGCCTGCGCCCGCGAGCTCTTCGAGGAGGCGGGCCTTAGGGCGACCTCGGTCCGCTACCATTCCTCCCAGCCCTGGCCCTTCCCCAATTCGCTGATGATCGGCCTGATCGCCGAGGTGGACAGCGACGAAGCCCAGCCGGACCAGACCGAGCTGTCCGAAGTGCGCTGGTACACGCGGGACGAGGCCCGGGCCCTGCTGGCCGGCGAGATCCGGGGCAGCTTCGCCCCGCCCGCCATGGCCATTGCCCACCAGCTCATCAAGGCGTGGGCGGAGGCGGCCTAAGGCTGCAGGGGCCCGGCTGAACCGCAGCAGACCCCCTCACCTGGCTTTGCCGGGAGCTCCCCCTTGGGGGAGCAACTGGCTCCGTAATTCCTCCCCCGAGGGGAACGTGGACCGGTGCCTGCGCCGGGGCGGGGGGGGGTCAACAGCGCTTCAGCCGACCCCCGAGATCTTCTTTCCGACGGTGTTTGTCCTCTATCCCACCTGGGCCCGGTAGGGATCGGCGGGGTAGACGCCGAGGATTTCGAATCGCTCCGAGAAGAACTGCAGCTCCTCGAAGGCCCGGGCGACGGCGGGGTCTTCGGGACGCCCGTCGATCTCGGAATAGAAGAAGGTCGCCGTGAAGGCGGCGTTCTCCATGTAGCTTTCCACCTTGGTCATGTTGACGCCGTTGGTGGCGAAGCCGCCGAGGGCCTTGTAGAGGGCCGCCGGCAGGTTCCGGACCCGGAAGACAAAGCTGGTCACGCAGCGGACGCCAGGCGCCGGCCCCGGGGCGTCGTGGTCTGCGGTCATGACCAGGAAGCGCGTGGTGTTGTCGTGGGTGTCCTCGATGTCCGCCTGCAGGATTTCGAGGCCATAGAGCCGCGCCGCCAGGGCCGGGGCGATGGCGGCACGGGTCGGGTCCGGATGCTCCGAGAGCCGGCGGGCCGCCAGGGCGGTGTCGCTGACCGGATCCCGGGACAGGCCAAGATTCGCGATCACCTCCCGGCACTGGGCGAAGGCGATGGGCATGGAGACCACGGTCTTCAGGTCCTCGAGCCGGACGCCCGGATTGGCCATCAGCTGGAAATGGATGGGCTTGAAGTACTCGCCGATGATCCGCAGGCCCGAGGACGGCAGCAGGTGATGGACGTCCGCAACCCGGCCGGCGATGGAATTCTCCACCGGGATCATGCCCAGGCGGCAGTCGCCGGACCGCACGGCCTCGAAAGCCTCCTCGAAGGTTGCGCAGGGCGCGGGCTCCATGTCGGGGAAGGCGGCCTGGCAGGCTTCGTGGCTGTTGGCCCCAAGCTCTCCCTGGAAGGCGATCCGGTTGGGGTTCATGCCGGGTCTCCCATTCGGCGGGCGTGGGCGCGGGCGCGCTCGAGGTCGGAGGGGTTGTCCACCGAGATCGGCGCTTCGTCCAGTACGGCGGACCAGAGGGTCATGCCCAGCTCCAGGGCGCGCAGCTGCTCCAGCCGCTCCCGCCGCTCGAGGGGCGAAGGGGGCGCGGCCGTGAATCGCTCCAGGGCCTGGCGCCGATAGCCATAGATGCCGTGGTGGATCCAGACCGGACCCTCGCCGTAGAGGACCGAGCGGGTGAAGTAGAGGGCGCGGGCGGAGCGACCGTCCGGCGCCATGGCGGCGACCACCTTGGGCATGTCCGGGTTCACCCGGTCGCTGGGATCCGATTCGGCGACCATGACGGTGGAGATGTCGGCTTCCGGACGTTCGGACAGAAGACCCGCGCAGGCCTGGATGGCTTCGGGGGCGATGAAGGGGATGTCGCCCTGCAGGTTGATGACCACGTCATGGCGGCCGTCGGGATCCAGTATCCGGAGGGCGGCCAGGATCCTGTCAGAGCCAGATGGCAGGTCGGGATCGGTGAGGACGGCCCGGCCCCCGGCGGCCTCGACGGCCGCGACGATCTCGGGGTCGCCCGCCGCCACGGCCACCGGCCCGACGCCTGACGCCTCGGCCTGGCGGACCACACGGACAATCATGGGAAGCCCGCCGATGTCGGCGAGCGGCTTGCCGGGCAGCCGGGTCGCGGCCAGTCGCGCGGGGATGAGGAGGATCGGTGTCATGAACCTAGGCTCCGGGCCAACTGTCCGGTTGCGCCAGCGCCGGTAGCGTGTAAGAGACGCGAACGCAATAAGGGGCGGGAATCCGCCGCAGGACGGGCCTTCTCTCGGGCCTGCCAGGTTTTGGGTTTCGGTGCGATGAGCAATCTTACTTTCAACAAGATCGCAGGCGCCGGGCTTGCGACGGCCCTCGCCATCGTCGGGCTTCGGGAAGTGACCACGGGGCTGTTCAGCGCCGAGGCGCCCGCCAAGCCGGGATACCTCATCGAGGCTACGATCGAAGGCGGCGAAGGTGCAGCGGCCGTCGATGTCATCCCCGATTTCGGAACTGTCATTCCTGTCGCCGACCTCAAGGCTGGCGAGGCTGTCTTCGCCAAGTGCCAGTCCTGCCACAACGTCGCCAATGGGGGTGCCAACGGCACCGGCCCCAACCTCTGGGGCGTGGTCGGCCAGAAGCCCGGTTCCCACGCCGGCTTTGCCTATTCCGCCGCCATGACCGATTTCGGCACCAAGCAGGCGGTCTGGGACGACGCGCACATGTACGAGTTCCTCAAGGCGCCCCAGAAGTACATTTCGGGCACCAAGATGTCCTTCGTCGGCCTGAAGAAGTCCGAGGACCGGGTCAACATGATCGCCTATCTGCGCGCTCAGGGCGGGACCCTGCCCCTGCCCATCGCGAACCCGGCCGCTGCGGCTCCGGCAGCTGCCGCTCCGGTTGCCGGCGCTGTGCCTGCCGCGCCCGCCGAGACTCCTGCGGCCAAGCCTGCCGCCTGAGGCCCTTCAGGACGCTTCCGGGCGCTGCCTGTCGAGGGGACGCCTGAAGGCGGTGGGTTCACCGCCGCCGGTCCCCGAAATCCGCTGGATCGCCTCTGCGAGGGGCTCGATGGCTACGGCCATGTGATGGGCATTGGCGTGTACCATCCGCGCGGCGTCCACCATCATGGCCACGTGGCCCTTCCAGAAGACCAGGTCACCCCGGCGTAGGGCGTCCGGGGAAGCCGCGACGCCCAGGCCCTGCTGGAGGTCGGAATCCCGGGGACAGGCACGCCCGCAGGCCAGGAGGGCCTGCTGGACCAGTCCCGAACAGTCCAGGCCGCAGCCCTCACGCCCACCCCACAGGTAGGCTGCGCCCAGGTGCGACTCGGCTACAGCCGCGGGATCGGCCTCGAAGACACCGATCGGCGCCAGGTGGGCCTCTGGCAGCCAAAAGCCAGCGTCGCAGAGGGCCAGCTTCCCCTCCCGGCCGGAAACGGCGACCAGGCTGTTCAGGGAGATGGGCCCGACAGGCTCCGACTTGATGCTGGGGCTCCGGAATCCATAGGTCAGCCGGGCCCGGACCCGGTGGGTGGGCGCAGGTCCTTCCGGCGCCAGGGCGTCGAGGGCGACATGGCCGATGTAGCCGTCCCGGACCGCCTGTCCCCAGGCAAAGCCGTCCCGGATCTCCAGGACATCAAACCGCTCTCCGAGGAGCAGCTGGTCCCACTGCTCGGCGCTGGCGTCGGGCTGGCTGCGAACCGCCGTTGCCGGGACTGCGACCTGCATCCGCCTCGGGCGCACATAGCGTCCGGCGGGCACCAGGCCCTCGAGGCCGGCGGCGGCGAGGTCGCCCCTCGCCGGGGTCAGGCGCGGGTCGGTCCTCACCCGTAGCGGTCCTGCAGCATGGCGAAGAGGCCGCGGATGGCGTGGACCTCCCCGCCGGCGGGTGAACCGGGCTGGCCCCGGGGGTTCCAGGCATAGATGTCGAAGTGCGCCCAGGGGCCGGGAGGGGCGAACTTCTGCAGGAAGAGGGCTGCTGTCATGGCGCCCGCCTGGGCCCAGGCGTCGGGATCGTTCTTCAGGTCAGCGATGTCGGACTCGAGCGACGGGGTGTAGCCCTTCCAGAGCGGGAGCCGCCAGACCGGATCGAAGGCTCGGCGGGCGCCAGCCTCGATGGCTGCCGCGAGGTCCTCGTCGTCGGTGAAGAAGGGGGGCAGCTGTGGTCCCAGAGCGACCCGGGCGGCACCGGTCAGGGTGGCCAGGTCCAGGGTGAGGTCGGGTGCGAGCTCCCCGGCGCGGGTCAGGGCGTCGGCGAGGATCAGCCGACCCTCGGCGTCGGTATTGCCCACCTCGACGGTCAGCCCCTTGCGGGTCGCAAGGACATCCCCGGGACGCATGGCCCCGCCGCTCACGGCGTTCTCAACCGCCGGAATGAGGATGGTCAGGCGTATGGGCAGGCCCGCCTGCAGGATCATGGCGCCCAGGGCCAGGACGTGGGCCGCGCCGCCCATGTCCTTCTTCATCAGCCGCATGCCTGCGGACGGCTTGAGGTCCAGGCCGCCGGTGTCGAAGACCACGCCCTTGCCGACGAGGACGACATGGGGGCGACCGGCCGCACCCCAGGTGATCTCGATCATCCGGGGCTCGCGACCCGCTGCCGCCGCCCGACCCACTGCATGGACGGCGGGATAGCCCCCGGCCAGCAGGTCGTCGCCGCAGACCACCGAGATGTCCGCCCCGAAGCGCCCGGCAAGCTCGCGGGCGGCGACCTCGAGTTCAGTGGGGCCGAGATCGTTGGCGGGGGTGTTGATCAGATCCCTGGCGAGGGCGCAGGCGTCCGTGATCCCGGCGACCGCCGTCGGGTCGACGCCCTGGATCTCCAGGGTCGGGGGGGCGGTTTCACGCCTGCGGTAGCGCTCGAAGCGGTAGAGGCCGAGGGCGAAGGCGATGGCGGCGTCCAAGGGTGCGAGGCCGCCGGGCGTGCCCTCAAGCCGGAAGCGCCCGGCTGGAAGCCGGCCAGCGAGGGTCCGGAAGGCGGCGGGGTCCCCGGGGGCAAGTCCCAGGCCCAGCAGGACCCGGGCTGGAGCGCCATCGGGTCCGGGAACGACGACCACCTGGCCTGTTCGCCCTTTAAAGTCCGGGGCGGCGAGACCCCGTTCGAGGGGCGGGGCCGTTGCCAGCCAGCCGTCGGTTTCGCCCTCGCAGAGAGCGATCACGGGAACCGAGGGGCCTTCCGCTGCGGCGGGGGACTCTGACATGGCGCACTTCCCTGGACCGGCGTCCGACGGGACGCCCCCGAATCATTTGGGCCAAAGTGCCTGACGCCGCAACGGGCGGATTCAGCGCGGTGCCGCGCGGAGGTCCGGGGCGGAGACGGGTGGGGGCTGGTGGCCGACGCCGAGGCTGGCGGCGGTGAGCAGCACGGCGGCGATAAGGGCTGCAACGACCCCGTACTCAACCACCGGCGCGGAGGCCTCCTCACGGAGAACCCTTGCGAGTAACCTGGACATTCTGTTCTCCCGTGTCACGGGAGGGCGGGAGTCCCCACGCCCCGGCTGAGCCTTTCGGCTTCCCCGCGCACTCAGGGCAACCTTGTCGCAATGAAGTTAACGATAAGTAAACTGTACGGTCGCTTTGCAAGAGTCCGTTAGTTAACCTTCATGAATAATTATGGTTAACAATAAAGGATGCGATCGCGATCCTTCAGGACTCAATTGACTTGCCGCCGCCCCGGACAAAACTGAGGCCGACCAGGCCAACAGCCAGGAGGATCGTGACCGTGGCGAAGCCCCCCTGCTGGGTTTGGGTCAGGTTGGTGCCGAGATTGACCATCATGGGGCCCAGCCATCCGGTCGCCACCCCGGACAGGGCATAGACTCCGAAGAAGGCGCCGGTCTTCTCCGGGGGCGTCAGGCGGGTCAGCATGGTGCGGGCGGACGCGTACTGGGCGGTGATGAAGACCGCATTCACGAAGCCGATCAGAAGGAAGACCACCTCGGGCAGGGTCCGGAAGACCGGCCCGTCCCAGACCGGCGGCTGGGCCGAGGGATCAAACGACCAGAAGTAGAGGATGCGGGTCGGCGACATGCCCAGCATGCAGACAATGCCCAGGATCGACATCAGGATGGCGATCCGCAGCGAGTTCTTGGGCCCCAGGGCCGCATCCATCCACCGACCGACGAAACCGCCCAGGACCGCGAGGATGGACAGGAGGATACCGTAGCCCAGCATTTCGAGGGCTTGCCACTTCATCACCCCCACGGCGTAGATGCCGGCATAGATCAGGACGGCGTTCATGCCATCGACGAAGGCCATCCGGCTGAGCAGGTAGATGGCCGCATCGCGGTAGCGCCCTACGGTCGACAGCATTTCCCAAAGCTGGCGGGCACCGTTCCGGAAGGCCTTGAGGACCGGCACCCCGGTGGACGGGGCGTCCGGTGTGAAGAGAAACAGGGGGATGGCGCCGACGGCGAATATGCCCGCCGCCATCACAGCCACGATCCGCTCATGCTCATGCATGGCCGTGTCCAGGCCGAACAGCGGGGTCTTGGGCACCCAGGCCCAATCGACCTTTCCCGGAAGCGCAAAGGCCCAGGCCGTGAAGCCGAGGGCCAGCACCGAGAAGCCGTTGCCGAGGGCGAGGGCCAGTCCCGAGGCCTTGTGGGCGGCCTTCATGCCGGCAGCCCGTATCAACAGGGAGTTGTGCAGCACCTCAGAGAAGGCGAATCCCAGGCCGATCAGGGTGATGAGCAGCATGGTCAGGGTGACGGAAAGCCCACTGCCGTCGGGCTTGGCCCACCAGAGGGCGATCATCATGGGGACCATGGCCGCCACCACCAGGGCCAGCCAGCCCTTGCGGGGCCCGAGCTGGTCGATGGAGGCCCCGAGGAAGGGCGCCGTGGCCATGACGATCCAGCCGGAATACTGGCTCCACTGGGAGATGACTGCCTGGCCCCGGACCGGGTCGCCAACCATGACGGACGCCACATAGGGCGCGAAGATGTAGATGGTGACGAGGATGATGTAGGGGTTGCGTGCGCCTTCGAAGACGGACCAGGAGACGGCACCCCGGTTCATCCGACCGTCGCCAGCCAGCTCTGACGCCATGGGGGGATCGACAATAGCCCCCGGACCGTGGGCCTCGCCCGTAGGAATGGTCTCGGACACGCGGCTTCCCCCTGATGCCGGCGTCTGATGCGCCGGACCTGAGGACCCTACTCCAACGCCCCGGCTTGTGGAGTCGGAAAGGACCGAGGCCGTCTCCCCGGGAACGCGGACTCGACTCCCCGGCAGACCGGTTGGAAGATGCATCTCCAATCCAGACAACGGGGAAACGCAGATGGGACTTCTCGACGGCAAGGTGGCCATCATCACGGGCGCAGGCGGCGGGCTTGGCGAGGCCTATGCGCGGCTGTTTGCCCGCGAGGGCGCGGCCGTGGTGGTCAATGACCTGGGCGGAGCCCGGGATGGCTCGGGCGACGGCTCCGTCAGCGCGGCCCAGATGGTGGTCAACGCCATCCTCGCCGAGGGAGGTCGGGCCGTTGCGAACGCCGACGACGTGTCCACAATGGCCGGGGGCGAGAACATCCTGAAGACGGCCCTCGACGCCTTCGGCCAGGTCGATATCCTCGTCTGCAATGCCGGTATCCTGAGGGACAAGTCCTTCGCGAACACGTCGGAGGCGGACTGGGACCTCGTGGTCAAGGTACACCTGAAGGGCACCTACTGCTGCACCATGCCGGTCTGGAAGTGGCTGAAGGACAATGGCCGGCAGGGGGTCATTGTCATGACCAGCTCCACCTCGGGCCTATACGGCAATTTCGGCCAGTCGAACTACGGGGCGGCCAAGGCGGGCATCTACGGCTTCATGCGGGTGCTGGCCATCGAGGGCCGCAAGTACGGCATCCGGGTCATGGGCCTTGCGCCCGGCGCCTTCACGCGCATGACCTCCGACCTGCCCGGACGGGCCGGCCGCGACCCGGATCCGCTGAGCCTGCCCGAGAACGTGGCCCCCGGCGTGCTCTACATGGTCTCGGACCTGGCCGCCGACCACACCGGCAAGGTGCTGGGCGTCTCCTCCCGCGGCGTCCGCGAGATCAAGATGCTGGAGACCGAGGGTTTCCAGCCGGGCCGGCCCTACACCGCCCAGGAGGTGGCCGAGCACGCCAGACAGGTCTTCTTCGCTGAAAGCCAGACCCGTACGGCGCCCGCGAGCTGAAGCGCCGCCGCCTTCAGTCCGGAGGGCTCAGGCCTCTGGCCCGAAGGCGGCGAGCCTTTGGTCCAACGTCTCGCGGACGCCGGGCCATTCGGGAGCGATGACCGAGTAAACGGCCGTGCTGCGCCGGCGGCCGGTCCAGATGATCCGCTCCCACCTCTGGATCCCCTCGAAGGTCGCGCCCAGCTTGAGTACCGCCGCGCGAGAGCGGGCGTTGATCTCGTCGACGTGGAACTGGACCCGGCAGAAGCCGGCGTCGAAGGCCTCCCCCATCAGCAGGCGCTTGGCCGAGGGGTTGACCGGTCCGCCCCTGGCCTCGGGGGCGTAGTAGGTCAGGCCGATCTCAAGGCTTTCATTGGCCTGGTCGATCTTCAGGAAGGCGGTAATGCCAACGCAGCGGCCTTCCTGAAGTACGGCGAAATGGTGCGCTGCGCCGGAGTCGCGGTCAGCGATGCGCTTTCCCGTCCAAAACTGGTCGAAAGGCGCACCCACCAGGGACAGGGAATAAAGCTCGCGCCAGACGTCGGGATCTGCGGCGCAGGCGGCGCGGAGGGGTTCGCGGTGGACCTCCGACAGCGGTTCCAGGGTCACGAAGGCGTTGGCCAGGGGGCGGTGGGGGAAGTCCTTGATCATTCCCCATCCTGCCGCTCCGGGAACGGATTTGCCAACCAGGGTTGAACCAGTCCAGGACGCCCGGACCCTGTCCCCAGACGCCCCCCACGGCCACGCCGAGGTCCCGCCGGAGACTGTCCAGGTGCCGAGGTAGGAGCCCCGGCCTACTTTGTGGGCAGGGCTTCAGCGTTGGTGCAGGCCTGGAGCATCAGGGCCGCATCGTCCGCCCCGTTGGCCTTCTTCGGCACTGCGCTGCGCCAGTCGCCGCCGATCTCCAGCGGGTTCTTCGGCGAGTAGCTGCCCAAGGACAACAGGTTCTTAGACTTGCAGTCGAGGGCGTAGATGAAGCCCACCCCGTCCGCCGCTCCGGGTCCCGAGGGTCCCATCCGCGGGCTGGCCCCGACCTTGCCAATGGCCGTCAAGACGACCACCCGGCCCGTCGCGGCGTCCCGGTAGCTGTAGTCGGAGTCAAAGGACCACTGCAGTCCCTTGTCGTTCGGCGCGGTATAGGCCGTCCAGGTCTCGGCGGCGGCGGGAAGGGCGAGGGCGAAAACCGACAGGGCGGCGATTGCAGGGGCGCGGCGCATGGGCGTTTCCTTGTTCAGGCGTCAAAGCTGGGGCGGACCTTAGCGGCGGGGGCGCCGGGCGCGCAACCGGAACAGACAGAGACGAATTGACCGGCGCGCCGCTTGACTCTGCCGGACCGGGCGCCTAACTCCCGGTCCCCTTAGCACTCGTGAGCGGCGGCTGCCAAAATCGGCACCGCGTCTGCGGATTTCAATAACCCTCGTCCTAAACGGAGAGACCAAAACATGGCGTTTCGTCCCCTCGGTGACCGCGTCCTCGTGAAGCGCGTCGAAGAAGAACAGAAGACCAAGGGCGGTATCATCATCCCCGACACCGCCAAGGAAAAGCCGCAGGAAGGCGAAGTGATCGCCGTGGGTCCTGGCGCCCGTGACGAATCCGGCAAGATCCAGCCCCTCGACCTGAAGACGGGCGATCGCATCCTGTTTGGCAAATGGTCCGGCTCGGAAGTGAAGATCGACGGTGCCGACCTCCTGATCATGAAGGAAAGCGACGTCCTGGGCGTGATCGAATAGAGCCTCCGACCGCCTTCCAGACCCACCAATCCCATTCGAAAAGAGTAAGCCAATGGCCGCTAAAGACGTCTATTTTGGTACTGACGCCCGCGACAAGATGCTGCGCGGCGTCAACACCCTCGCCAATGCCGTAAAGGTGACCCTCGGCCCCAAGGGCCGCAACGTGGTCATCGAAAAGTCCTTCGGTGCCCCGCGCTCGACCAAGGACGGCGTGTCCGTCGCCAAGGAAATCGAGCTGTCAGACCGGTTCGAGAACCTCGGCGCCCAAATGATCCGGGAAGTTGCCTCCAAGACCAATGACAAGGCCGGCGACGGTACCACCACCGCCACCGTCCTGGCCCAGGCCATCGTGGTCGAGGGCATGAAGTCGGTCGCCGCGGGCATGAACCCGATGGACCTGAAGCGTGGCGTCGACAAGGCTGTGGCCAAGGTCGTGGAATCCATCCGGGAGTCCTCGCGCAAGGTCACCACCAACGCCGAGATCGCCCAGGTCGGCACCATCTCCGCCAACGGCGACACCGAGGTCGGCGAAATGATCGCTCGGGCCATGGACAAGGTCGGCAATGAGGGCGTCATCACGGTCGAGGAAGCCAAGACCGCCGAGACCGAACTCGACGTCGTCGAGGGCATGCAGTTCGACCGTGGCTACCTGTCGCCCTACTTCATCACCAACGCCGACAAGATGGAGGCCGAACTCGAAGAGCCTCTGATCCTGCTCTTCGAGAAGAAGCTGACCTCCCTCCAGCCCCTGCTGCCGGTCCTCGAGGCCGTCGTACAGTCCGGTCGTCCCCTGGTGATCATCGCCGAGGACGTCGAGGGCGAGGCCCTGGCCACCCTGGTGGTCAACAAGCTGCGCGGCGGCCTGCGGGTCGCGGCGGTCAAGGCTCCGGGCTTCGGCGACCGCCGCAAGGCCATGCTCGAGGACATCGCCATCCTGACCGGCGGCGAGCTGATCTCCGAGGACCTCGGCATCAAGCTTGAGAACGTGACCCTCGAAATGCTGGGCCGCGCCAAGAAGATCACGATCACCAAGGACGACACCACCATCGTCGACGGCTCCGGCGCCAAGGAGGGCATCGAGGCCCGCATTGGCCAGATCAAGCGCCAGATCGAGGACACCACCTCGGACTATGACAAGGAAAAGCTGCAGGAGCGGCTGGCCAAGCTGGCTGGCGGCGTCGCCGTGATCCGCGTCGGCGGCTCGACCGAGGTCGAGGTCAAGGAAAAGAAGGACCGCGTCGATGACGCCCTCAACGCGACCCGCGCGGCCGTGGAAGAAGGCATCGTCCCCGGCGGCGGCGTGGCCCTGCTGAAGGCCTCCAAGGCCCTCGAAGGCCTGAAGGGTGACAACGACGACCAGGAAGCCGGCGTCGCCATCGTGCGCCGTGCCCTCCAGGCCCCGATCCGGCAGATTGCCGAGAACGCCGGCGTCGAAGGCTCGATCGTGGTCGGCAAGGTGCTCGAGAACACCTCGCCCACCTTCGGCTTCAACGCCCAGACCGAGGAGTATGTGGACATGGTGAAGGCTGGCGTCATCGACCCGGCCAAGGTGGTCCGCATCGCCCTTCAGGACGCCGCCTCGGTGGCTGGCCTGATGATCACCACGGAAGCCGCGATCGTCGAGGCCCCCAAGAAGGGCGGCGGCGGCGGCCAGGGCATGCCCGGCGGTATGGGCGGCATGGGCGACATGGACTTCTGATCCAGGTCGTTTCCCGAAAGACCAGGGGGTGGGGCTTCAGGCTCCGCCCCCTTTTTCGTGTCCGGACGTCAGCTGGACCGGTTGTTCAGGCGCTTCAGGTCGCCCAGCAGCAGGGTGCCCGCCCAGCTGGTGAGTCCGGTGATGATCGCCACCAGCAATCCCGGCAAGAAGCCTGCGACATGGAAGCCGGGCAGAATCCTCGAGACCAGCAGGATCATGGCCGCATTGATCACCAGCAGGAACAATCCGAAGGTCAGGACGGTGATGGGCAGGGTGAGAATGACCAGCAGGGGTCTCAGCAGGGCGTTGACCACCCCGAGCAGCAATGCGGCCAGGAAGAGGGTCGTAGGCACATCATAGGTGACGCCGGGAACAAGCCGGGAAGCGATGGCCAGTCCAAAGGCGGCGAAGACCGCGCGAAGCAGGAAGTGCAGCATATCGGATCTCCGGGCGTTCCGTTCAGCGACGCCATGGCCAAGGAGTCCGCCACCGGACCTGCAAAGGCAACCCCCGGATGGCCCCTTATGGTCGGTGCCACATTGACGCCGCCTCCAGACCGTTCTGTCCTTCCACCGAACCGGGAGTCCGCATCATGAGTCGTTTCCCATCTCGCTGTCCGGGGGTCCTCGACGGACTTGGCCTCGGCCTCGGGCTGGGGCTGGCCCTCGCCTTGGTGGGGCCGGTCTCTGCCGCGCCTTTGGCCGCCCAGGGGCCACAGGCGAAGGTACCGGACTCGGCGTCAGGCCTGTTCGTCAGCCCCTTCGGCGAGCCCTTTCGTTCTTCCCACGGACTTGCGGACTGGTTCGCCGGTGCGGATGGCGACCATGACGGCGTCCTGACCCTCAAGGAGTTCACCGCCGACGGACTGCGCTTCCTGACCGTGCTCGACACCGACAAGGACGGCCGGGTCGACGGTTTCGAGAATACGACCTACGAAAATGAGGTCGCGCCTGAGATCCTGCCCCAGTCCGCTGCCTTCCGGCCGGGCCGAGAGGATGACGAGGGGGCGGGGGCCCGGGCGCCCCGAGCCCGCGGCCTGGAGGGCGCCTCGACCTTCGGCCTGCTGGACGAACCCCAGCCCGTCCGAGGCGCTGACCTGAACTATGACGGCAAGATCACCGCCGCCGAACAGGCCAAGGCCGCAGCCCGCAGGTTCGCGATCCTCGATCCGGAAGCAACCGGCGAACTCGTCCTGCCGGCCCTGCAGTCAAGGATGACCGCCCGCCAGGTGCCGCCGAACAGCTTCGGGCGCTTTTTCAGGCGGCGGCAGGACTGAGGTCGGGGACCGTCTCGGCCAGGCGCCCGCCGATCCGGATAGGCGCGATGCGGCGGGCCAGGCCCGTGGCGTCGTCGGTTTCCACGAAGACGCCGCAGACCGTCGCGGGCCCCTCCGCCGGGCGGAAGCGACCACCGGAAATCCGGGTGGTGAATCGCCGGATCGGTTCTTCCTTCATGTTGCCGATGACGCTGTCATAGTCGGCGCAGGCGCCTGCGTCGGTCTGGTATGCGGTGCCCCCCGGCAGGATCTGGGCATCGGCGGTGGGGACGTGGGTATGGGTCCCGACCACCAGGCTGGCCCGCCCATCGCAGAAGTGGCCCATGGCCATCTTCTCCGAGGTGACTTCGGCGTGCATGTCGACCACGATGGCGTCGGCCACCATGCCCAGGGGCGACTTCTCCAGTTCCCGGTCCACGGCGGCGAAGGGATCGTCCAGGCTGTCCATGTGGATGCGGCCCAGGAGGTTGATCACCAGAATCCGTTGGCCGCGGCGGGTCTCGAAGAGGTTGGCGCCCAGGCCCGGAGCGTCGGCCAGGACAGGATAGTTCAGGGGCCGGATCAGCCGAGGCTCGCGGACGATGTAGGTCAGGGCTTCCTTCTGGTCCCAGGCGTGGTTGCCCAGGGTCAGGCAGTCGGCACCGGCGTCGAACAGGTCCCGGGCGGTCCGCTCGGTAATGCCGAAGCCCGCTGCCGCGTTCTCTGCGTTGATGATGACGAACTCCAGGTCGAGTCGCCGGCGCAGGCCCGGCAGGTGGTCGGCGAGACCGTCCCGGCCGGATTTCCCGACCACGTCTCCGAAAAAGGCGAAGCGCATTCTGTTCCTTCAGGCCTGTGGGAGGCGGCGGTATCCGGCCTCGGTGAGGACGGCGTCAAGAAGCTGATCGTGGGGCTCAAGGTCAAGCCTGTCCACCTCCTGGCCGGCATAGGCCAGACCGAGGACGAAGACCGGGCCGGTCCGGCGCAGTTCGGCAAGGGCCCTGTCGTAATGCCCGCCGCCCTGGCCCAGCCGTCCGCCGAAGCGGTCGAAGGCCAGGAGGGGGGCGATCACCAGATCAGGTCTTTTCTCTTCTGCGTCTTGCGACGGCGCCGGCAGCCCTGAGGCGTCGGGTTCGAGCGGGCCTCCAGGCGGCGCTGAGAGGAACCGCATCCGACCTTCACCCGAGACGTGCGGCAGAAGCCTTTCTGCGCCCAGGACCATCAGGCGCAGGGCCAAGGGGCCGGAGTCGATCTCGCCGCCGGCCGGGAGGTAGGCCGCGAAGGCGCGAAGCGGGGGTAGGGCTGCGTCCTGAAGGCACCGGGCAGCCTCTTCACCGGCGTCCGGCCGTGCTGCCGCCAGTTCACGCCTCAACCGCCTGAGCTGTGTGCGCAGGTCCTTGCGTGTGTTCCGTTCGGCGGGACGGGTCGGCAAGTGAGGTCCGGAAGATAAGGTGGCGGCGCCGCGGGAACCGTGAAGGACTGTTTAATCCCCTCGACCTGGATAACCAGGTGGGCACCGTGTGCCCGGGTCCACGGACCCGGCCAGGGACAGCTCCCTTTGAGTGAATTAAGGTCGCTGGGATAATTCGCCTTCGACGCGAGCCGCAGCAAGACCCGCCGTCTATTAACTTAGGCCACGGGGGGGCCTGCGGCAAGGTGGCCTGGCCAATCAGGCGCCTGCCAGCCTCTCGATTCTTCGCGCGGCGGCCTCCAGGGCTGCAGTGGCCCGGCTTTCCGCCGAGCCGGCCTCGGCCTGAAGCCGGGCGTGGTCGGCCTCCAGCCCGGAGACACGTCCGCGCAAATCCGACAGTTCGTCCGCCAGGAGCAGGGCGGCCATCAGGAAGAGCCGGGTCTCGCCCAGCTGGCCGACATCCTGCGATACCTGCCGCACCTGGGTGTCGAAGAGCTTCGCCAGCTCGGTCAGGTGGGCTTCCTGGCCGTCCTCGCAGCCAACCACATAGGGCCGGCCGTTCACGCTGAGGGTTACCTGGGCCATGGTTCAGCCTCCCCGTCCGGTGTCGAGCAGGGCCTCGATCTCGGCAATCGCATTCCCGAGGGCCCGGGACGCCTCCGCCCCCGCCGCCGCCAGTGCGCCTTCGCGCTCGCGGCTGCGCTCGAGCTCTGCCGCCAGACCGTTCCGAGCGGGATCAAAGAGTTCGCCGGCGCCTGCGGAGGACCGCCCCGCCAACGCCTGCTCGAGCAGGGCAAGGGCGCGGTCCAGGCGGCGCGCGGCCTGGTCAAGAGGGGATTCGTCCTGGGCCATGGGGGACTCCGGAGGTTGTCAGAACTGTATAGCGCCATCCGGCGCGCCGCCGGAACCACTTACGTTTCTTGACCCTTCCGATCCCCTGTGCGAGGCCCAACTTCCTTTCCGCCGCCAACCGGATTCCCGCCATGCCTGTCTCGCCCGTCAAAATGGCCGATGCCATCCGCGTCCTTTCCATGGATGCGGTGCACAGGGCGAAATCCGGCCACCAGGGCATGCCCATGGGTATGGCGGACGTCGCCACCGTGCTCTGGACCAAGTTCCTGAAGTTCGACGCCTCCCGCCCTGACTGGGCGGACCGGGATCGCTTTGTCCTGTCCGCCGGGCACGGCTCCATGCTGCTCTACGCCCTGCTGCACCTGACCGGCTACAAGGCCGTCACGATGGACCAGATCCGGGACTTCCGGCAGTGGGGCTCCAGGACTCCCGGCCACCCGGAGTTCGGCCATACGCCAGGGGTGGAGACCACCACCGGTCCCCTCGGCCAGGGCCTTGCCACCGCCGTGGGCATGGCCATGGCCGAACGCCACCTGGCCGCCCGGTTCGGCGAGGACCTCGTCGATCACCGCACCTGGGTCATCGCCGGGGACGGCTGCCTGATGGAGGGCGTGAGCCACGAGGCTGCCTCCATCGCCGGGCGCTTCGGCCTGAACCGGCTGACCGTCCTCTTCGACGACAACAACACCACCATCGACGGCGTCGCGACCATCGCCGAGACGGGCGACCAACTGGCTCGGTTCAAGGCCTATGGCTGGGCCGTGAAGGCCGTGGATGGCCATGACCACGGCAGGATCGCTGCCGCCCTGCGCTGGGCGGTGAAGCAGGATCGTCCGACCCTGATCGCCTGCCGCACGCACATCTCGAAGGGTGCGGGCCCCAAGGAGGGCGATCCCCACAGCCACGGCTACACCCTGTTCGACGCCGAGATCGCCGAGGCCCGCAAGGCCATGGGCTGGGACCTGCCCCCGTTTGAGCTGCCGGACGACCTGGTCAGGACCTGGCGCCGGGCGGGCCGCCGGGGCGTGCGGGCTCGCAAGGCCTGGCAGGCGCGACTGGCTGGCTCTGTGAAAGGATCGGACTTCCAGCGCGCCGTCGCCGGCGACCTGCCCGCCGACGCCTTCGCCGCCCTCGACGCCCACATCGCCGCCGCTGTGGAGGCCCGGCCCGCCGCCGCCACCCGCCAGCATTCCGGCGCGGCCCTGGACCACCTGTTCCCGGCCATCCCGGAAATGATCGGCGGCTCCGCCGACCTGACGGGGTCGAATAACACCTTCGTCAAGGGCACGGCTGCCTTCGACGTCCCGGACTATGCCGGCCGCTATGTCCACTGGGGCGTGCGCGAGCACGGCATGGCTGCGGCCATGAACGGCATGGCCCTGCACGGCGGGGTGATCCCCTTCTCGGGCACCTTCCTGGTCTTCTCGGACTATTCCCGGCCCGCCATCCGCCTGGGTGCCCTGATGGGGGCCAGGGTCGTCCACGTCATGACCCACGACTCCATCGGGGTGGGAGAGGACGGGCCGACCCACCAGCCGGTGGAGCACGTGGCCTCGCTCCGGGCCATGCCCAACCTCCTGGTCTTCCGCCCGGCCGACGCCGTGGAGACTGCCGAGTGCTGGAAGCTGGCCGTCTCGGCCCGAACCACCTCCTCGGTCATGGCCCTGTCCCGCCAGAAGGCCCCTGCCGTGCGCACTGCCGCCTCGGGTGAAAACCTCTCGGCCCACGGCGCCTACCAGCTGGCCGCCGCCGGCTCGCCAGCCCGGGTCACCCTGTTCGCCTCCGGAACCGAGGTCGCCGTGGCCCTGGCGGCTCGCGACCTGCTCGAGGCCGAAGGGATCGGGACCCGCGTGGTCTCCACCCCCTGCTGGGAGCTCTTCGAGGCCCAGACCGACCGCTACAAGGCGGCGGTCATCGGCGAGACCGAGGTGAAGGCCGCGGTCGAGGCGGGCGTGCGCATGGGCTGGGACCGCTTCATCGGCCCGGACGGCGTCTTCGTGGGCATGGAGGGCTTTGGCGCCTCGGCCCCGGCCGAGCGCCTCTACGAGGCGTTCGGCATCACCGCCCGGGCGGTGGCCGACGCCGTCCGCCAGAAGCTGGGCTGAGCCGTGGCCGCGCCCTCCCGCCTGGGCACGCCCCTGTCGCCCTCCGCCGTGAGGGTGCTTCTCCTGGGCTCGGGCGAACTGGGCAAGGAGGTGGCAATCGAGCTGCAGCGCCTGGGCTGTGAGGTTATTGCCGCTGACCGCTATGCCGACGCCCCGGCCATGCAGGTCGCCCACCGCAGCCATGTCCTGGCCATGACCGATGCCGCGGCCCTGAGGGCCCTGGTCGAGGCCGAGCGACCGCACCTGATCGTGCCTGAGATCGAGGCCATCGCCACGGATGAACTGGTGCGGATCGAGGCCGAGGGCCTGGCGACCGTCATCCCCACGGCTCGCGCCGCCCAGCTGACCATGAACCGCGAGGGCATCCGACGCCTGGCCGCCGAGACCCTGGGCCTGCCCACCTCGCCCTATGCCTTTGCCAGTTCGGAGGCTGAATTGGCCGACGCAGCGGCCCGGGTCACGGGCTTCCCCTGCTTCGTCAAGCCGGTGATGAGCTCTTCGGGCAAGGGCCAGTCCTTTGTCGAGGACCCCGCGGGGATCACCGAAGCCTGGCGCTATGCCCTGGAGGCGGGCCGGGTGGAGCAGGCCCGGGTCATCGTCGAGGGCCGGGTCGCCTTTGACTATGAGATCACCCAGCTGACGGTCCGCAGCCTGGGCGCTGACGGTTCCGTTCGCACCGACTTCTGCGCGCCCATCGGCCACCGCCAGGTCAAGGGCGACTATGTCGAAAGCTGGCAGCCCCAGCCCATGTCCGACCTCGCCCTGGAGCGCGCCCGCGGGATCGCCGAGGCAGTCACGGACGAGTTGGGTGGCCTGGGGCTCTTCGGGGTCGAGCTCTTCGTAAAGGGCGACGAGGTCTGGTTCTCGGAAGTCAGCCCCCGGCCGCATGACACGGGCCTGGTCACCCTGGCCACCCAGGCCCAGAGCGAGTTCGCCCTCCACGCCCGGGCCATACTCGGCCTGCCAGTGGACGCCAGCCTGCGCGAGACCGGCGCCAGCGCGGTGATCTACGGCGGCCTGGAGGCCCGGGGCGTGGCCTTCGAAGGGGTCGCCGAAGCCCTTTCCGTGCCGGGCGCGGACCTGCGGCTGTTCGCCAAGCCCGAAGCCTTCGAGCGCCGCCGTATGGGGGTGGCCCTGGCCCGGGCGGAGGACATCGAGACCGCCCGCGAGCGGGCCCTTGAGGCCGCCTCCCGGGTGCGGGTGGTCCGCGCCTGAACCCCTCGATCCGTGCGCCGGAGGGAGCGGTCGCCGAAACCGCCCCGGTCAGGGTTGACTTCCCCCTCGCGGACCTAAAAAACCGCGACGAAATACCCCGCGTGAAGGTTCGGAGACCGATTCATGACTGTGCGTGTCGCCATCAACGGATTCGGCCGGATCGGCCGCAATATCCTGCGCTCCCTGGTCGAGCATGGCCGCACCGACATCGAGGTCGTCGCGATCAACGACCTGGGTCCGGTTGAGACCAACGCCCACCTGTTTCGATACGACAGCGTCCATGGCCGCTTCGCCGGCGAAGTGAAGGTGGACGGCGACACGATCGATGTTGGCCGCGGCAGGATCAAGGTCACCGCCGTTCGCGACCCGGCCGAGCTGCCGCACCGCGACCTGGGCGTCGACATCGCCTTCGAGTGCACCGGCATCTTCACCTCCAGGGACAAGGCCAGCGCCCACCTGGCAGCCGGTGCCAAGCGGGTCCTGGTCAGCGCGCCCTGCGACAATGCCGACAAGACCATCGTCTATGGGGTCAACCACAACACCCTGACCGCCGCCGACCTGGTGGTGTCCAACGCCTCGTGCACCACCAACTGCCTCGCCCCTGTGGCCAAGGTGCTTCAGGACCTGGCCGGCATCGAGCGCGGCTACATGACCACCATCCACTCCTACACAGGCGACCAGCCGACGCTGGATACCATGCACAAGGACCTCTACCGCGCCCGCGCTGCGGCCATGTCCATGATCCCGACCTCCACCGGGGCGGCCAAGGCCCTGGGCCTGGTCATCCCGGAACTGCAGGGCAAGCTCGACGGCTCTTCCATCCGTGTGCCGACGCCGAATGTCTCGGTGATCGACCTGGTCTGGACCCCGGGCCGCACACTGACCGTCAAGGAAATCAACGACGCCCTGCGCGCCGCCGCCGAAGGTCCCCTGAAGGGGGTGCTGGCAGTCACCGATGAGGCCCTGGTCTCCACCGACTTCAACCACGTGGCGGCGTCCTCGACCGTGGCCCTGGCCCAGACCCAGGTGATTGACGGCGGCCTCGGCCGGATCCTGTCCTGGTACGACAACGAGTGGGGCTTCTCCTCACGGATGAGCGACACCGCCATGGCCATGGCCCGCCTGATCTGAGCCCATGGCCTTCCAGACCCTTGACGACGTTTCCCTGGCCGGGGTCAGGGCCCTGGTGCGGGTGGATTTCAATGTCCCCATGGCCGACGGCGTCGTCACTGACGATACCCGCCTGAGGGCTGCGGTCCCGACCATTGAGAAGCTGCGCGCCGGCGGGGCGAAGGTGATCCTCCTGGCCCACTTTGACCGGCCCAAGGGCAAGTGGGTCCAGGAGATGAGCCTTGCCCCCATCGCCCCGGCCCTGACGGCGGTCCTGGGGTGCCCCGTGGCCTTTGTTGCCGACTGCGCCGGCAAGGATGTCGAAGCCGCCGTCGTCGCCATGGCCCCCGGCGACGTGATCCTGCTGGAAAACGTCCGCTTCTATCCGGGCGAGGAGGCCAACGATCCAGCCTTCGCCCGCGCCCTGGCCGCCAATGGCGACCTCTACGTCAACGACGCCTTCTCGGCCGCCCACCGGGCCCACGCCTCCACCGAAGGCCTGGCCCATATCCTTCCCGCCTGCGCCGGTGAACAGATGCGGCTGGAGCTGAACGCTCTGGACCGCGCCCTGGGCCGGCCCGAGCGCCCGGTGATGGGCATTGTC
This sequence comes from uncultured Alphaproteobacteria bacterium, assembly GCA_903933475.1. GTDB lineage: Bacteria > Pseudomonadota > Alphaproteobacteria > Caulobacterales > Caulobacteraceae > Phenylobacterium. Next base: position 26,684 of record CAIZKE010000208.1, read on the forward strand.
GGCGGATCAAAGGTCTCGACCAAGCTGGACCTCCTCTCCAACCTCGTCACCCGCCTGGACAAGCTGGCCATCGGCGGGGGCATGGCCAACACCTTCCTCTTCGCCCAGGGGCATGAGGTCGGCGCCTCCTACTGCGAGAAGGACCTTGCGGACACGGCGCGGGAGATCATCCGCCTGGCCGGCCAGCACAACTGCAAGCTCTTCCTGCCCATCGACATTGTCGTCGCCGAGAAGCTGGCGCCCGGCGCCCCGGCCCGGGTGCGCGAGCTGGGCGCCATGGACGACGAGGAGCGGATCCTCGACGCCGGCCCCAAGACCGTGGAGCGCCTGCGCCGGGCCATGGCCAACTCAAAGACCCTAGTCTGGAACGGCCCCCTCGGCGTCTTCGAGATGCCGCCCTTCGACCGGGGAACGGTGGAGGCCGCCCGTGCCGCCGCCGACCTGGTCAAGGCCGGCAAGCTGGTGGCGGTGGCCGGCGGGGGCGATACAGTGGCGGCCCTGCATCATGCAGGCTGCGCCGACGATTTCACCTTTGTCTCGACGGCCGGCGGCGCCTTCCTGGAGTGGATGGAGGGCAAGATCCTGCCCGGCGTCGCCGCCCTGTCGAAACAGTCCCAACGCTAACGGAGACGGCACATGGCCCGGATCACCCTGAGACAGCTCCTCGATCACGCCGCCGAGCACGGCTATGGCGTCCCGGCCTTCAACATCAACAACATGGAGCAGGGCCTGGCCATCCTGGAGGCGGCCGATGCGACGGACTCAGCCGTCATCATCCAGGCCAGCCGGGGCGCCCGCTCCTACGCCAACGACATCGTCCTCAAGCACCTGATCGACGCCCTGGCCGAGATGTACCCGCACATCCCGATCTGCATGCACCAGGACCACGGGAACAACGAGGCGACCTGCGCCACAGCTATCCAGTATGGCTTCACCTCGGTGATGATGGACGGCTCGCTGATGGCCGACGGCAAGACCCCCGCCGACTATGACTACAATGTCCGCGTCACCCGTAACGTGGTGGACATGGCCCACTGGGTCGGCGCCTCGGTGGAGGGCGAACTGGGCGTGCTGGGCAGCCTCGAGACCGGCATGGGCGAGAAGGAGGACGGCCACGGCTTCGAGGGCAAGCTCGACCATGACCAGCTGCTGACCGATCCCGACCAGGCCGTGGCCTTCGTCAAGGCCACCCAGGTCGACGCCCTGGCCATTGCCATGGGCACCAGCCACGGCGCCTACAAGTTCACCCGCAAGCCGGACGGCGACGTCCTGGCCATGAACGTGATCGAGGAGATCCACCGCCGCCTGCCCAACACCCACCTGGTCATGCACGGCTCCTCCAGCGTGCCTCAGGACCTCCAGGACATCATCAACCAGTACGGCGGCGAGATGCCCCAGACCTGGGGCGTGCCGGTGGAGGAGATCCAGCGTGGCATCAAGAACGGGGTGCGCAAGATCAACATCGACACCGACAACCGGATGGCCATGACCGGCGCCATCCGCAAGGTCTTCGCCGAGAACCCCGGCGAGTTTGACCCGCGCAAGTACCTCAAGCCCGCCATGGAAGCCATGCGCGCGGTCTGCCGCCAGCGCTTCGAGGAGTTCGGCACGGCGGGCCACGCCTCGAAGATCCGGGCCATCCCCCTGTCGGACATGGCCAAGCGCTATGCCTCGGGCAGCCTTTCGCCGAAGGTCGGCTGAGGCGGAGCGATCCTCCGGGCCCTGTCCACCAGGTAGTAAAGGGCCGACCGGCTGGGCATAAAGAAGTAGCCCCCGCCTCGGACGGTCACGAAGTCCGGGATCCCCTTCAGCCGGCGCACCGTCCGCCCGTCCGGCAGGGACAGGTCCTGGAGCTGGCCGTCGGTGTCGACAAGGGGATCGGACTCCCCCGTCAGGCCATGGAAGGACGGGTCGCCGATCCAGGTCTGCTGGACGAACTCGAACTGCCGCTCCAGGTCGGAGCAGGCGGCCAGGAAGATCAGGCCCTCGGTAGGACTCTCCCCCTTGGCGCCCGGCTCGGCATAGGCCCGGCCCCGGCGCAGGATCCGGTGGCTGCTGATGTGATTTGGGGTCTTGAGGTCGTCCGCTATCAGGCTGTCCCGCGGATTTGTGCGCCGGACATGGGACCCGAGGGGGCAGGCGAAGCCCCGGGGGTCCAGGGTGGCGTAGAGGAAGTCGTCGGTCGTGTCGGGTTTTCGCGGCTGCCGGTCGGGATAGAGAACCACCGGCGACCCATCCCGCCATCTCCCCACCATCTTCGCGGCGACCCAGTCAGCGTCCACCTTGGGTGCGCCAGCCTGTCGCAACAGGGCTGCCGCCGCCTGCCGTGTGTAGTCGATGAAGCCCGCTACATCCTGTTCCAGCTGGCGCACCACCAGGAAGGTCCCGTTGCGGCCGAAATCATGGTCCGCCGCCGCGCCTGTTTCCCGGCCAAAGGCCGGATAGCGCCTGTACGCCTGGCCGCGGATCGCGGGAAGGATATCCAGTGGATCGAGGTACCCGGGGATCTCGCAGGTCGGGGGCAGGCCGCCACGCATGTGAGGGTAGCCCAGGAGGATTTCCCCGGGTGAGACCTGGTCGGCTGGTAGCCCCGGATTCCCCCGGAGGCCCTTGATGGCCGGGTTGGAAATGCCGTCGGCAAACCCGAAGGGCTCAGCCCGCAGGCCACTCTCCAGCACCGGACGGACCGGGCTGGTGATCATCTTCACCAGCGAAAGGCCGTGGGCATTTACGTGGCGGGCGATGACCGCCTGACAGGTTTCAGGATTGACCCCGTAGACCAGAAGTACTGCGTCCACGGAGCGGTCGCCTTCCGGACGCCCGGTCCAGGGCGAAGAGTCTGACCACTGCCAAGAGGTCGGAGACGAAGGCCCGCCGTCCCTCAGCACGCGGGACCGGCCTCCCATGCCCTGGTTGAATGGGGCCAGGAAGGCGCCGAGCCCCATGCCGGAGTCCGGCGCGGGTAGGCCCAGTTTTGTCAGTCCGGTGGCGGTGAAGGCCACGAAGGTCGCCGTAGGCTCTTCCGGTAAGGCGCGCCGATCGCCGGCCAGCAACTGGGACCAGAGCTGCTGTTCCCACCTGTGCGGATCGGGGTCCTCGTTCCCGAAGTTCACGGTCTTGGTGAGGGCGTCAGTCCACGAAACGAGGTTGGCGGCGGGATCGAGCCGCACAAGCCCGCAGGCCATGGCTGGCAGGGAGCCAAGGCCCCGGAGGATCAGGGTCTGGATCTCGGGGGTCTCGATTTCCCGGTCCGGCCGCTTGACCGAGGCCAGCATGTCGAGCCAGTCGCGCGCCTCGCTGGCGTTGGCGGCCCGCATGAGGCCGTCGTGGATCAGCGCATTCCTGCGAATGTTCTCCAGGGTCAGGCCCGGATAGCCCGAGAACCAGAAGTTGGTCTTCTGCAGGGAGCGCTTGGCGAAGCGCTTGAAGGCGTCGGGGTCGGACGCGCCATCCAGCACGAGCAGCCGCGGGGTGGGCGCGCCCTGGCTGTGTCCCCAAGCCAGGTTCAGGCCTACCGACGCCAGGGCGGTGAAGTCTTCCAGGTAGCTCAGCCAGGAGCCATCGTAGTTGGAAAGGAAGACCATGGATTTCGCACCCGGAGGCTTCACCCAACGGGCAAAGTGGATGGTTCCCATCCGCGCCAGGTTGCCCGGGCGGAAGGCGAAGAGCGCCAGGAGCCGGATGATCCACATGCCCAGGGCCAGGGTGTACCTCCGGAACGGCCCCGCCTTCAGCCGGGTGACCGAGATCATATGGTTCTGCGCGTAACCCGGTTCATTCTCGAAGGTCTCCACCTCTGTGACCTGTGCGGGAGAGGCGTTGCTCGGGTCACTGCGGTCTCCCGCCTCGTGGGCGAGCAGGATGAGCGTGAACAGGCCTGCCGCCAGGCCGGCGGTGACCAGGGTCGCAATCGACACCCAGATGAGGCTCTCTCCGAGGATACCGGCGATGTCCAAGGCACCCGGGAGAGGGCCTCCGCCCGGAAAGATCCGTAGGGCTGCCACGATACCTACGGCGAGAGCGAGGAGGACGCCGAAGGTTATTGCCCTCTGGCGGTCTGCGGCGATTAGGGCGGCGACCCGGCCGGGCGGAGGGTTCTCACTGTCCCGACTTGTGACGTAGTCCGCAAAGGCAAGCCGCTGGCTTCTCGGTCGGATGAGGAAGCTCCTGAAGGCGGCGCCCTTCTGGAGCAAGGGCTCCATCGCCTTTGGATTGGGTGCGGTCGTGACGACGCCAGGATCCTGGCGGATCAGTCGCCGGACCGTGTCCAGGACACTCAGGGCGTCGGGGGCGGCCCCCTTGTCCCTGGCGCCGAGGCCGGACCCGACGGGGCCGTGGAGGTTCAAGCTGTCGATCACCTCTCGGACGAAATCTGCCAGTTCCTTCTGCCGGCGGATATCCGAGGCGGAGATTCCGATGGAGCCCGGATACTGGAGGCCCGTCGCGCCCCAGGGCGTGCACCGGATGTCCAGGACGTTCTTTTTCAGGAACCGCGCGAGGTCGTCCGTTGTCGCCAGCGAGGGATCCACCTGCCTGAATACGGGCAGCCAGTCCGTCATCCCGCTGGCAAGGGCGGGGATCGCTGCCTCGGCGTCCCCGTCCACATTCAGGTCACCCATGAGCCAATGCTCGGGCTTGGTCGCCGTGCCCAGGTCCAGGACGCTGAAGGAGGCGAAGTGAACGATATCGGCGGTTCCCAGGCCGCCCTTCGCTGGCGACTGCCTCAGACCTTGCAGGTCCTGCTGGATCCGGGCGGGATTCGCTCCCGGCGGTAGCAGGGCCGCGATGACCATCAGGGTCTGCTGGGAGGCGAAGACGACGGGCCTTGCATTCACATCGCTGGATCTGTCCGGTTTCCAGGTCATCTCCATGTGGCGAGGGAAGGGGCCAGCGGACCGGACCTTGCCCGCATTGCCGGGCGCAGGCGCCAGTTCCTCGCGGGAGAAGAGGGCCACGGCGATCTCGACCATCACGGCGACGGCGAGGTGAATACCGACGCATTTGTGGTCGCCCCAGCCGAACATGATCTCGGCGGCCTGCTTTTCCGCCAGGGGCCGGTCGGGGTTGAAGGTGTTGGGTCGCCGGAATCGACGGCCGTCCCGCAGGGCGGAGGCGGTGGCCACCATGACCAGGTCGCCGGCCTTGACAGGAGCAGCGCGCAGCGTCCCCTCGGCGATCACGCCCTTCGCTGCGGCGATCCGGAACTGGCCCGGATAGAGGGTCGGCGACAGCCGGGCGGCCTCCATCAGGATCTCCCGAAGGCGGGCGCGGGCCGCGGTCTGTGCTCCGGGATCTACCTCGCGAGCCGCCCTTGCGAGGTGCCGGGCCTCCTCCCACCACTCAGGCCAGGAGAGCAGTTCCTCGATGATGGCGGTCATGCCGATGGTCGTCGTCGGGATCATTCCCGTCGCATTGCCGGTCAGGAAGGTGATGATCTCGGCGTGGGTGATCCCGCCCTTCTTCTTCAGCGCGAGCAGCCGGTCGATGACGGTGTTGGCACCGGGACACTTCTCGGCAACGTCAAGGCTCCGCTCGACCACGGCCCGGAAGTGGCGAGCTGCCTGCAGGGCCTGAGAGCGGGTCTCAGGCTTGCCGAAGGGGTCCGCGAAGATCATCCGCGACATGCCGATGGTCCAGTCGGCAAGGGCGTCGGGGTCGGGGGCCTCCAGGCCGAAGTAATCGATGCAGGTCTCCGCGGCCGTCCGCCGGATGAGGTCGGCGACCACGTCTATCCGGCCCTGTGACTGTTCCACGAGGTTGGTGGCCACCTCGGCGGCCCGTCCCTCGACCCGGGCGCGATCACCGGGATTCGCGATCTGGCCGACGACCCCGTTGAGGACCTGGCGCGCCGCAGCATGTTCCGCGCCGTTCATGCCAAGCACGAAGTTGGTCCCCTGGCCCATGTCCATCATTTCCGCGCCATAGGCGGTCTCAAAGACGGCAGAATTGTTGAGGACTGCGGCCACGTCGTCGTACCGGGTCACCAGCCGGAAGGGGATCGGCCAGAGCCTGGCGTTCGGTGCGATGACCCGGATTACCCCCAGGCCCAGCCCGGTGATGGCCTTGATGAAGCTGTCCATGCCAATGGCGAGGCCGCCGGGGGGGGCCTCCGGGTCCAGCCTGAAGGGCTCAGGCTTCTGGAAGGGATCGGCCGCCTCAAGCGCCCGGGCAGCCTTGATCTTGCCCCAGTACTTCTGGGTCAGCTTCTGCCTGAGGTCGCCGGGGCCTCCCCGAGCCCACCAAAGGGCCGCCGCCCCCAAGACCAGGATGGCTGCCAGGCCCAGGGCGAAGGGGGCAAGCACAGGCCAGGTTCTCAGGGCCCAGGCCACGACAATGCTGCTCAGCCACAGGGCGGCTGCGATCGGCAGGGTCCAGAGGCCCGCGACCAGAATGAATTCCCGTATGCGTCCCGCCCACATGGCCCCACTCCCGTTCCTGCCTGACGACCTGAAAGAGTGCAGAGCCAGACGGCTCCAGCCGGCGCCTAGGGCGTCCCGGCCGCGCCCTGATCCAGAGCCAGCCTCAGGCCATCCTTGAAAAACGCGTTCCAGCCGGCGTCCACGAAGGGCAGCCAGTCGATGTCCGCCTCGGTAAAGCCCCGGCATTGCCCCATCATCTCGCGCGCCGCCCCGGTCGCCCCATCGGCCTCGCCGCTCCGCACGAGGGCATTGACCATGACCAGGTGCGCCATCCAGTACCCCGGTCGCCGGATCAGGGACTGCTGGGCGAGATCGATCGCCTCGGTCCATTTCCCGGTCATGCAGTGGGCGGCCGCCAGATCTCCCAGCGTATGGAAGGCGAAGGGGTCATTCGGGTTCAGCCGCAGGGATGTGGTCAGGCTCGCCATGGCGTCTTCCGGGCGACCCGCCAGGTACAGCCCCGACCCCAGGAAGGCGTGCGCCTGTGGAAGGCTGGGATTCAGCTCGATCGCCCTGCGGAACAGCCTGAGCGCCGGGGCGTTGTTGCGCTGGAACATCTCGGCCGCACCCAGGATGGCGTGAGCCCTTCCGTCCTCGGGATCGGCCTGCATGGCGCGCCTCGCCAGGCGCGACCAGAAGCCCATGTCCTCGGGACTGATGCGTTGCGCCCAGATGTTCCAGCCCATGGTCCAGGCGGCCTGGACGAGGACCTCCGGATTGTCGGGCTCGAGCTGAAGGGCTTCGTCAAACAGTTCGCGCGCGATCCTCGAATCCTTGCTGGTCATCTGGTTCAGGTGCCAGCGGCCCCGCCAGATCAGGGTGTTCACGTCGCGGCTTGTTGCGGGCCGGGACGCGGCCCTCGACTGTTCGGCATGGTCGATCCGGGTGTCCAGGACAGCGGTCAGGCCGCCCAGGACCGTGGACAGGCTCTCGTTGGAGAGGCTTTCCGGCAGGGCGAACTTCTCGGACCAGATGACCTTTCCGTTGGTGGCGTCGATCGTCGAAACCGACAGGACGAACCCCGACGGCGCCGTTCGCAGCCGACCTTCCACGAGATACCGAGCGCCCAGGTTGGTGCCGATCTGCTTGGCGTCGACCTTCGAAGGGTCCTGCCCGAAGCTGGAGCTGCGGGCGATGACCGGAAGCCAGCGAAGTCGCGACAACTGGTCGATCAGGTCCTCGCTGATGCCCTCCGCGGCGATATCCACAGCGCTGTCGCCCGTCTGGTTCTGGAACTTGAGTACGGCCACGGCGGGGCGTCCCTCGAATCCGGGTGCCGGCATCGACAGGTCGACGAGATGCGCCGGTAGCGGTGGGGTCGCCGCCTTACGCGCCAACGCCTCCCACCCCTCGGCCTGGGCGTGGATGAGGGCGCGCTGCTCCCTCAGCCATTCCTCGAAGCCCTCTTCGCCGGGAAGATCGAGGCCCTCCAGGAACTCGGCTGCACCCCAGGGTTCCGACGGGTCATTCTCGTTTGCCGCCCCGGGAATCGGAATGTCGAAGGCGATGGCTCGCAGGTTCAGGCTCACCCGTGTGCCCTCGGCAAACAGCAGGGGCTCGGCAGCGTCTGCGAAGAGCCTGCGCAGGTTGGAGAGTTCGCGTCTCAGGCTGGTCTGGGACTGGACGGACTCCCGAGAGCCCCAGAGCTTGTCCTGCAGGAACTGGCGGGTGCGTTCGCCATCCCGGCCGGTCGCCAGGAGGGCGATGAGCCCGATGGCCTTCTTGCTCGCGACTTCCACCCTGTGCCCGTCGATTCCCTGGAGGCGGAAGGCCCCCATAAGCCGGACAGAATAGACTCCGGATCGCGCCGTCATTCAAATCACCCCCGGGGCCTTGATACCCGACCCCTGAACTCTTTTTCACGCTTCCTTCACGTCAAGTCCGGGGCGTCCCAAAACAAGGCAGGGGCACAGACAAAGAAAAGGGAGGACTACCAGCAGGTTATATCACCAGGGCATATCGCCACCACCGCTCGTCGCGTTTCTACAGCGGCGCCTGCGATTCACGCTTTTTTCACGATGATTTCACGTCAGATCAATCGATAGGGGCACCCTTCATCTCCTTCAGGAACAACCCGCCCACCACCAGGGTCACTCCGGCGACGACGATCGGGTACCAGAGGCCCCGGTAGATGTCCCCCGAGGCGGCCACCATGGCGAAGGCGGTGGCGGGCAGGAAGCCGCCGAACCAGCCGTTTCCGATGTGGTAGGGCAGGGACATGGAGGTGTAGCGGATGCGCGCAGGGAACATCTCGACCAGGGCGGCGGCGATCGGGCCGTAGACCATGGTGACGTAGAGGACCAGCAGGGTCAGGAGGGCGATGACCTTCGGCCGGTCGATGCGCGAGGGGTCGGCCTTGGCCGGATAGCCCGCCTCGGCCAGGGCGGCGGCGAGGGTCTTGGTCCAGGCTCCCCGGGCCTCGGCGAGGGCCTTGCCGGAAAGGGCCTGGCCATCGATCCCGGCGATCTCGGCCCCGCCGATCCGCACCCGGGCCAGGGTGCCGGCAGGCGCGGCCGCGTTCTGGTAGCTGACGCCGGCGCTGGCGAGGGCAGACTTGGCGATATCGCAGGACGAGGCGAAGGCCTTCTTGCCGATCGGGTCGAACTGGAAGGCGCAGTCGGCGGGATCGGCGATCACCGTCACCGGTGACGAGGCGGTGGCCGCTGCAAGGGCGGGATTGGCCGCTGCGGTCAGGGCCTTGAAGATCGGGAAATAGGTCAGGACCGCCACGAGACAGCCAGCCAGGATGATCGGCTTGCGGCCGATCTTGTCCGACAGCCAGCCGAAGACGACGAAGAAGGGCGTGCCAATCAGCAGGGCCGTCGCCACCAGGGCGTTGGTGGTCAGGCCGTCGACCTTGAGCGTCTTTTCCAGGAAGAAGAGGGTGTAGAACTGGCCCGTGTACCAGACCACGGCCTGGCCGGCGGTAAGGCCCACCAGGGCCAGCACAACCAGCTTCAGGTTTGCCCGGTTGGCGAAGGCCTCCGTCAGCGGCTTCTTTGAGGTCGTGCCCTCGTCCACCATCTTCTGGAAGACCGGGCTCTCGTTCAGCTTCAGCCGGATCCACATGGAGACCGCCAGGAGGACGGCCGAGACCAGGAAGGGAATCCGCCAGCCCCAGGCCTTGAAGGCCTCCTCACCCACCTGGGTGCGCACCAGGATGATCACGATCAGGGACAGGAAGAGGCCCAGGGTCGCCGTGGTCTGGATCCAGCTGGTGTAGAGGCCCCGTTTCCCGTCCGGCGCGTGCTCGGCGACATAGGTGGCTGCGCCGCCGTACTCGCCGCCCAGGGCCAGGCCCTGGACGAGGCGCAGTGCGACCAGGATCACCGGCGCCGCCAGGCCGATCTGGCTGTAGTCCGGGAGCAGGCCGACGGCAAAGGTCGACAGCCCCATCAGAAGCATGGTGACCAGGAAGGTGTTCTTGCGGCCCCAGAGGTCGCCGAGGCGTCCGAAGACGATGGCGCCGAAGGGACGCACGGCAAAGCCTGCAGCAAAGGCCATCAGGGCCAGGATGAACCCCGTGGTCTCGTTCACGCCCGAGAAGAAATGAACGCTGATGAAGGCGGTCAGGGAGCCGTAGAGGTAGAAGTCGTACCACTCGAAGATCGTGCCGGCTGATGCCGCCCCCACGATCAGCTTGTCGTTTCGAGCCTCGCCCGCCATGACGTCCTCCCCCGGAGATTTCCCCAGGGGGAGGATAGACGCCGAAACGTGTTTGAATCCAGTGCGCGATCCGCTCCCGGGCCGGCGAAAGGGCCAGCCCGGGACGCGTCGATCAGAGGTCGGAGAACTTCTTGCCCTCGGCCACCAGCTTCTCGAGCAGGGGGGCTGGCTTGAAGTCGTCGCCCATCTTGGCCTGGAATTCCTTCATCTTCTCCAGGACCTTGGCCGCGCCGATCTGGTCGCCGTACCACATCGGGCCGCCGCGATAGACGGGCCAGCCGTAGCCGTTCTGCCAGACCACATCGACATCCGAGGACCGGATGGCCTTGCCCTCTTCGAGGATCTTCACGCCCTCGTTGATCATCGGATAGATGCAGCGCTCGAGGATCTCCTCGTCGCTCACCGTCCGCGGGTTGGAGCCGGTCTTGACGATGAAGTCATTGATGATCTTTTCGGTCACCGGGCTCGGCTTGGCGTTGCGGTTCTCGTCGTAGTCATAGTAGCCGGCGCCGGTCTTCTGGCCGCGGCGGTCCATCTCGCAGAGGACGTCGCGGATGCTTTCGCCCTGCGAGCGCTCCTTGACCCAGCCGATGTCGAGGCCGGCCAGGTCGCTCATGGCGAAGGGACCCATGGGGAAGCCGAAGTCATAGAGCACCCGGTCGACATCCCAGGGCATGGCGCCCTCCATGACCAGCTTCTGGGCTTCGCGCTGGCGCTGGCCCAGGATGCGATTGCCGACGAAGCCGGGGCAGACGCCGACCAGGGCAGCGATCTTGCCGATCTGCTTGGCCAGCTTCATCGAGGTGGCGATCACCGACTTGGAGGTGTGGTCGGCGCGGACGATCTCGAGCAGCTTCATCACGTTGGCAGGCGAGAAGAAGTGCAGGCCGATCACCGCCTCGGGGCGCTTGGTCACCGACGCGATCTCGTCGATGTTCAGGCCCGAGGTGTTGGTGGCCAGGATGGCGCCCGGCTTGCAGATGGCGTCCAGCTTGGTGAAGATCTCTTTCTTCACGTCCATGCGCTCGAACACCGCCTCGATGACCAGGTCGACCGTGGCCAGGGCGTTCATGTCCAGCGAGCCCGTGATCAGGGCCATGCGCTCCTCGACCTGGGCGGCGGTGATCCCGCCGCGGGACGCCGTGCGCTCGTAGTTGCTGCGGATGACCTTCAGGCCGCGCTCCAGAGCCTCCTTCTGGACCTCGATGAGGGTGACCGCGATGCCGACATTGGCGAAGTTCATCGCAATGCCGCCGCCCATGGTGCCGGCCCCGATGATGCCCACCGACTTGACCGGGATCAGGGGGGTGTCGTCCGGCACGTCCGGGACCTTCTGGGCCTGGCGCTCGGCGAAGAAGGAATAGCGCTGGGCCGCCGACTGCGAACCGGTGACCAGTTCGCCGAACAGCTTGCGCTCGACGGCCAGCCCCTCGTCGAAGGGCAGGTTCACCGCCGCCTCGATGCAGCGGATGTTGTACTCAGGTGCCAGGAAGCCGCGGAACTTGCGGGCATTGGCCTTGCGGAAGGCCTCGAAAATCTCGGGTTTCCCGCGGGCGGCCTCGACCTTGGTGTTGTTGTCGCGGACCTTCACCAGGGGCCTGTTCTCGGTCACGCAGCGACGGGCAAAGGCCACGGCGGCCTCGCGCAGCTTGCCTTCCTCGGCCAGCTCGTCGACCAGGCCCATGGCCAGGGCCTCGCTGGCTGGAGCGTGGCGTCCGGAGGTCATCATCTCGAGGGCCTTCTCGGGCCCGGCCACACGGGGCAGGCGCTGGGTGCCGCCGGCACCGGGCAGCAGGCCCAGGTTTACCTCCGGCAGGCCGAGCCGGGCCGAGGGCACGGCGATGCGGTAGTGGGCGACCAGGGCGACCTCCAGGCCGCCGCCGAGGGCGGTTCCGTGAATGGCGGCGATCACCGGCTTGGGCGCGTTCTCCATCATCCCCTGGACGTCGAACAGGGAGGGGCCGCGCGAGGCGCCACCGAACTCGGTGATGTCGGCGCCAGCGATAAAGGTGCGGCCCTCGCAGATCAGCACGATGGCCTTGACCGCGGGATCGGCGGTCGCGGCCTTGAAGCCCTCGAACAGGCCCTCGCGCACATTGGCCGAAAGGGCGTTCACGGGCGGTGAGTTCAGGGTGATGACGGCGATGTCGCCGTCCATCGAAAGGTCGGTCACCGGATTGATGGCGGTCATGCGTTTCCTCGCTCTGCGGTTTCCGGACCGGCCGTTCAGGGGGCCAGTTCCGGCGTCGGATTCCCCCGGCGGTGTATACGCGGGACCCGGAACCGGCGAGTCAAAACTGAAGCAACGACCCCGATCGGCTTGACCGCCCCTGGCATCTGTGAGACCGCCTAGCTCCGGTCGCTTGGTACGGCTCCACGGTCGGAAAACGCAGAGCAGGGCCTAACCTGCTCGGCCGGGGGAAACGGGGTGGACCCATGCGTCTGAAGAGTCTGGGCGGCGGACTTGCGGCCCTCATTGCAGTGGTTTCCTTCAGCGTCGCCGCGGCCGCGCCCGCCAAGATTCCGCGGACTCCGGACAAGCGCCCGGACCTCAACGGAGTCTGGCAGGTCCTGAACACCGCCAACTGGGACATTGAGCCCCACGCCGCCCGCGCCGCCCTGGCCCTGCGTCAGGGCCCGGTGGTTCCGGTGCCCGCCCGGGAGGTCCTGGCCCTCGGCGCCGTCGGTGCCGTGCCGGCTGGTGCCGGTGTCGTGGTGGGGGGCGTCATCCCCTATACCCCTGAGGCCAAGGCGAAGCGGGATGAGAACCGCGCCGACTGGCTGAACCGGGATCCCGAGATCAAGTGCTACCTGCCGGGCGTTCCGCGGGCCAATTACATGAGCTTCCCGCTACAGATCATCCAGGGCGGGAGCGAGACCCTGATCGCCTACGAATACGCCGGCGCCGTCCGGAACCTGGTTTTCAAGGATCCAGGTCCGGCACCTGTGGATTCCTGGATGGGCCAGTCGGTGGCCAAATGGGAGGGTGACACCCTCGTCGTCACCGTCACCGGACAGTCCGACTCCACCTGGTTCGACCGGGCGGGCAACCATCACTCCGCGGGCATGACCGTGGTCGAGCGCTGGACCCTGACGGACGCCGACCATATCCGTTACGAGGCCGAGATCACTGACCCCGAAACCTTCACCCGTCCCTGGAAGGTGTCGATGGTCCTCTATCGCCGGGTGGGCGAGGACGCCCGCCTCCAGCAGTTCAAGTGCGTCGAGTTCGTCGAGGAGTTGATGTTCGGCAAGCTCCGCAAGAACCCCCTGCCCTGATCCCGCCCGACATTCAGCCGGAGACCCCGACATGACCTCCACCTCCACGCGCACACTCGCCGCCCTGGCGGCCATCGCCGGACTGTCCATCGCCGGCGCGGCGGGCCAGGCCGAGGCACACCATGCCTTCGCCGCCGAGTTCGACGGCAATGCCCCGGTCCTGCTCCGCGGGGCGGTGACCAAGGTGGAGTGGATCAATCCGCACGCCTGGATCCACGTATCGGTGGCCAAGGCGGGCGGCGGAACCCAGGTCTGGATGGTCGAGGGCGGCACGCCCAACACCCTCCTGCGCTCCGGCCTGACGCGGGACTCCGTCAAGCCCGGCACCAATGTCATCGTCCGAGGCTACCAGTCCAAGGACAAGGCCTGCGCCCCGGCCTGCAAGGCCAATGGCCGCGACGTGACCTTCACCGACGGCCGCCGGGTCTTCATGGGGTCCTCCGGTACCGGGGCGCCCAAGGACGGCTCCGATCCGGGCGAGCGGCGGCCCTAGGGCCCCGGTGCCCCTCCATGCTGGATGACTTCGTAGCCTGGCTGGCGACGACACAGGGGAGTATCGCACTCCACGAGTCGCTCTACATGTACGCCATCGTGGAGACCACCCACGTGGTCGCCATCACCCTCTTCGTGGGTACGATCGCCATGATCGACCTGAGGGTGCTGGGCCTGGCACTCAACCGTGTCCCGGTTTCCCAGTTGCTGCGCAGGCTCCTGCCCTGGACGGTGCTCGGCTTCGTCATCCTGATGGTGACCGGGGCCCTGCTGTTCTACGCCATCCCCGAACGCACCTTCCACAGCATCTGGTTCCGGGCGAAGATTCTGCTGCTCGTGCTGGCGGGTCTGAACGCCTGGCGGTTCCACCGCGCCTACGGCGTGTCGCCTGGGGGGTGGGACCTGGGTCCCGCCCCTGCGCGCGCGCGCCTTTCGGCCCTGGCCTCCCTGGCCCTCTGGATCGGCGTGATCTTCTTCGGCCGTTTCATCGCCTACAACTGGTTCGACTGCGACAAGCCCCAGCCGGCCTTCATCTCTGCAGTCTCGGCCTGCCGGAGCTTCACGCCGTGAACCTCTACGCCCTCTGCGAGGCCATCGAGGCCACCGCCCTCTCCGCCGCCATCCGGGAGTCCCTCTGGCTCTTCCCGGTCGTCGAGGCTGTCCACCTGGTGGGCCTGGCCATCCTGGGCGGCTCTCTCTTCGTGGTCGACCTGAGGCTGATGGGCGCAGGGCTGACCCGGCAGTCCATCGTCGAGGTGGAGCAGGGTGCCAGGGGCTGGTTCCTCGGCGCCCTCGCCGTGATGATTTCCACGGGCACCCTCCTCGGGGTGTCAGAGGCCGTCAAGCTCTACGACCGACCCGCCTTCTTCCTGAAGATGATCACCCTGACCCTGGGCCTGCTGCTGGCCTTTACCGTCCGGCGGGCGCTGATCGCGCGCAATCCGAGGGGTGGGCCGTTCGCCTTTTCGGTCGGAGCCCTGTCCCTTTTCCTGTGGCTGACCACCGCCGTGGCTGGCCGCTGGGTCGGCTTCTCCTGACGCTCCGGCTCAGGACCCCCCGCGGGCCGTCAGGCCCGGCCCAGGACCCCAAGGGCTATCAGACCCGGCCCAGGACCTTCGCCCTCAGCCTGCGCATGCCGCCCAGCCAACGGTCGTAGTCCGCCGTCTTGCGCTGCATGTAGGTGAGGACGATCTCGTGCGGCAGGATCAGGAAGCTCTCCGCCTCCAGTCCCTTGACCACAGCCTCGGCCACATCGTCAGGCGACAGGACGCCATCCAGGTTCTGCGGCTGCTCCTGGCCGCCACCGGCCCGAAGCATGGCCGTATCCACGCCCTGCGGGCAGAGGACCGAGACCTTGATCCCCAGGTCGCCCTGGGCGATGGCCAGGCTCTCGGCGAAGCCGATGGCCGCGTGCTTGGTGGTGGAATAGACCGCGCTGCCGATCTGCGAGAGCAGGCCTGCCGCCGAGACCGTGTTGAGGATATAGCCCTCGCCCCGGGCAATCATGCCGGGCAGGGCGGCTCGGGCGCCATAGACGTGGGCCATGACATTGACCCCCCAGGCCCGGTTCCAGACCGCGTCGCTCGCCGAGGCGGCGTTGTCGGGGTCCGGCTCGCCGCCGCCCACGCCGGCGTTCTGGCAGAGCAGGTCGATGCGCCCATGCGCGGCCTCCACCGCCCGGACCATCACCTCGATGGCCTCCGGGTCGGAGACGTCCACGCCGTAGGACGAGCCGCCGATCTCGGCCGCGACCTTCGCGGCGCCCTCGGCGTTGAGGTCGACGACGCCGATGTGGGCCGCGCCCTCCCGGGCGAAGCGCCGGCAGAGGGCTGCGCCGATGCCATCGGCGCCTCCGGTCACGATGATGATCTTTCCTTGAATCTTCATGGAGGACTCCTAGTCGTAGGCCATCAGGATTTCGTCGAGCGCCCGCTCAAGGTCGATGACGGTCGAGCACTGGGTGAGAAGTGTACAGAAAGGGCGGTATTCCAGCAGGCAGCTGTCCCCCGAGCCCCAGTTCGGTGCCGGCTCCGGGCAGAGCCAGACCAGGCGTTTGGCCTGGTCGGCGATCTGCTTGAAGACGTCCAGGCGCGGGTTCGAATAGTTGGAGCGGCCGTCGCCGAGGATCAGGACGGTGGTCCGCCGGTCGATCACCTCGCCGAAGTCCCGGTCCAGCTCCAGGAAGGCCGCACCATAGTCGGTGCCCCCCGAGCCCACCTCGTCGACGATGGCGCGCATGGCGGTCTCGAAGGGCAGGGTCTCGAGCGGTCGGCCGACGTCAGCCAGGTGGGCCGAGAAGGCGAAGGTCTCCAGGTCGGTGACCTTTTCCTTCAGGGCGTGCAGGAAGAGGAGCAGGAAGCGGACATACTGGGCCACCGAGCCCGAGACGTCGCAGACCGCCACGATCTTGGGCCGGTCCTTGCGCTTGATCTTCCAGATGATGTCGAAGGGCACCCCGTCATGGCCGGCGTTGGCGCGCAGGGTGCGGCGCACGTCCAGCCGGCCCCGGTCCCTGACCTTGCGCCGGCGCGCGTGGCGGACGGCCAGGCGCTTGGCCATGCGCTCGACCAGGGCCCGCATGCGGGCGGTGTCGCTGCGCCCCAGGGCGCCGAAACTGCGCTCGGCCAGGATCTCGTTCATGAAGGCGTCCTGCGCCGACCGACCGTAGATCTCGAACCTGGCCTCGACGAAGGCGCGGGTCTGCTTCTGCAGGGCCGAACGGTCGCCCATCAGGGCCTCGGCGTCCGCCTGTCCCTGCGCGTCGCGGCGGCCCAGGGCCTCCATCAGCCGCGCCTCCAGGGCCTCGACGCCCATCTGCTCCATCATCTTGCGGACGTAGTAGCCGGACTGGGTGGCGAAGCGGATCTCGTCCACCCCCGCCGCCGCGCCGGCCCGCTCCAGGGCCATGGCCATCTTTCCGGGGTTCTCACCCCTGGCCAGGGCGGAGAGGGCCTCCACCGGATCGCCGCCCTCATCGCCCTCGGCGTCCCCGGACTGGGGGTCAGTCCCCGCCTCGCCCTCGCCGGGCCGTCCGGAGTCCGGGTCCCCTCCCTCGCCGGGCTGGCCCTCGGACGCAGCGGCAGCGGCGGCTTCCCGGCTGAAGTAGAGCTCGAACAGCTGTTCGTGGATCGCCTTTTCCTCGACCGACTTGGCCAGAACGGTTCCCAGGGCGGTCTTCAGGACGCGCCTGTCTTCCCAGCCCACCACTTCGACCGTGCGCGCGGCGTCCATGGCCTCGGTGGTCGAGACCCCGGCACCGGCGGACCGCAGGGCCCGGATATAGCGGGTGAGCGTCCGCTCCATCAGCGGCCGGCCTTGTCCCCGCTGTCGAGCAGGGCCTCCACCTTGCCCGACACCTCGGCGATGTCGGACTGCCGCTTGAGGATGACGTTCAGGGTTGAGCGCACCATGGCCGGCTCGAGGGAGTCAGCGTGCAGCAGGATCAGGGTGCGGGCCCAGTCGATGGTCTCGCTGATCGAGGGCAGCTTGCGGATATTCTCGCCCCGGACAGCCTGGATGAAGGCCACCAGGCGCTCCAGCAGGCGGTCGGAGATGCCGGGAACCCGGGTGCGCACGATCCGCGCCTCCAGTTCGGCGTCGGGGAAGTCGATGTGCAGGTGCAGGCAACGGCGCTTGAGGGCGTCGCCCAGTTCGCGGGTGGCATTGGAGGTCAGCACCACCAGGGGCGGTACCTGGGCCGCGATGGTCCCGATCTCGGGCACGGTCACCTGGTAGTCCGAGAGGACCTCCAGCAGCAGGGCCTCGAACTCTTCGTCGGACTTGTCGATCTCGTCGATCAGCAGGACCGAGCCCGTCGACTGCTCCATGGCCTTCAGGAGGGGCCGCGGCTCCAGGAAGTCGCGGGAGAAGAAGATGTCCTGGAAGCCGTTCAGCTTGTGCAGGGCCTCGTCCAGGCTGTCGGCGTCCTCGACCAGGTGGCCGATCTTGTCCTTGAGGATCTGGGTGTAGAGGAGCTGCTTGCCGTACTTCCACTCATAGAGGGCCTTGGACTCGTCCAGGCCCTCGTAGCACTGCATCCGGATCAGGGGCTGGTCCAGGCCCAGGGCCACCGAGCGGGCGAGGTCGGTCTTGCCGACCCCGGCGGGCCCCTCGATCAGGACCGGCTTGCGCAGATGGTGGGCCAGGTAGACGGCTGTGGCGATCTCCGGCGTGGCGATGTATCCCGACTGCGCCAGCATGGACAGGACCGCCTCAACGGAGGCGAGGCCCTCCGGCGTCTCCACACTTTTCGCCGCACCCGTCACCACATCCGTCATCTCGTCTCCCCCGCCCGCCGTTCGCGGGTCCCGTTGGTTTCCGGTCCGGCCGAGCATTAGCCGACAGATCCTTCGAGACCAACCGTCATCCCTTCCTTGCCCCGGAAATTTGAATAAGGTGTATGGAGCGACCGCAGAGTCCGGGGAGGTCCATGAAGCTCTATCACTGCGCAGATGCGCGTTCCCTGCGCCCCCTCTGGGCGCTGGAAGAGCTGGGTGCCGACTACGAGTTGGTCAACATGGCCTTCCCACCCCGGGCGACCTATCCCGGCTACCTCAACATCAATCCCCTGGGTACGGTCCCGACTTTTGTCGACGGCGACGTCACCCTCACCGAGTCCACGGGCATCTGCCACTACCTGGGCGAGAAGTTCGCGCCCACGGACCTGCGGGTCGATCCCGCCGAGCCAGCCTATGGCGAGTACCTGAACTGGTTGTACCGCAGCGACGCGACCCTGACCTTTCCCCAGACCATCGTGCTCAGGTACACGCGCCTGGAGCCGAAGGAGCGTCGCCTGCCCCAGGCGGCCGAAGACTATACGGTCTGGTACCTTTCGCGCCTGCGCAGCGTTGAGGCGGCCCTCGAGGACAGGGAGTTCCTGTGCGCCGGGCGCTTCACAATGGCCGACATCGCCGTCCACTACGCCCTCTTCCTGGGTGAGACCCTGGGCCTGGCTGAGCGCTACAAGCCCCGCTCCCGGGACTATCTGGAACGGCTCAAGGAACGCCCGGCCCTTCGGAAGGCCCGGGAGAGACAGGCCGCCGGGGCGGCCTGAGCGACCTCTATGCACGCACAAGCCAGGGGCGCCGGCCCCGCGGGAGTGAGACCATGAGCACAGTTGATCCCAAGGACCTTGCGGACTTTTCCGAGCAGGCCGACGCCTGGTTCGCCGAGAACGTCGCGCGCGATCCTGGCTTCATGCTGCCCCTGACCTTCATGGAGGTCGGCACGGACACGCAGTTCAACTTCCTGCGGGACTGGCAGAACAAGGTCTGGGAGGCTGGCTACCTGGGGGCCGCCTGGCCGAAGGCCTATGGGGGCGGCGGGCTTCCGCAGGCCTTCCAGATCGCCGCTACCCGGGCCATGCGCAAGCGCCAGGGTCCGATCATGCTCAACGCCATCGGCCTGAACTGGGCCGGGCCCCTCCTGTTGGAGATGGGGACCGAGGCGCAGAAGCAGGCCCACCTGAAGGGCATTCTCTCGGCCGAGGACATCTGGTGCCAGGGCTTCTCCGAGCCCGGCCACGGCTCGGACCTGGGCTCGGCCCAGACCCGGGCAGTCCGTGATGGCGACCACTATGTGGTCAATGGATCCAAGATCTGGACCACCCTGGGCCGCTACGCGAAGTACATGATCCTGCTGGCCCGGACCGATCCGTCCACCGAGCGCAAGTATGACGGGCTGAGCTTCTTCCTCATGCCCATGAAGGCACCCGGCATCGAGACCGTCCCGATCCGCAAGCTGACCGGCGAGCACGGCTTCACCCAGACCTTCTTCACGGACGCAAAGGCCCCGGCCGACGGCCTGGTCGGTCCCGAAGGCGGTGGCTGGAAGGTGGCCATGCGCACCCTTGAGTACGAGCGCGGGGCCCGGGGCGGGCAGGCCGGAGGCTATGTCTCGGTCGGTGCCAACGCCTTCGACGTCTTCGAGCTGGCCCAGCGGACGAAGCGCGGCGGCCAGCCGGTTCTGGAAGACCCCCTGATCGCTGACGAGATGGTCGGCTTCCTGATGGAGATCCAGGCCCTGACCCTCAACGGCCAGCGCACCCAGGTGCCCGAGTTGATCGCCGACCGGCCCCAGGGCATCCCCCTGGCCTCCAAGCTGATGGGCACGGAGATGTCCCGGAGGCTCAATGATTTTGCGGTCCGCCTCACCGGCGTCCGCGGGGCCTATTTTGTCGATGAGCCAGAGGCTGCGGACAACGGCCTGTGGGCGCGCAACTACCTGAATGCCTTCTCGGCCACCATCGGCGGGGGCACCTCGCAGATTCAGGCCAACATCGTCGGCGAGCACGTGCTCGGCCTTCCGAAGTCCTAGGGAGGCGAGGGCAATGAAGGATCTGGGACGGATCGGTTTCTCCGAGGACCAGGCGACTCTCCTGGACGTCGCCACGGACTTTTGCCTGCGGCGCTCTCCGGTGGCGACCGTGCGCCACCTGATGGAGGCTGAGGCTGGCCACGACCCCGCGGTCTGGGCCGAGCTGGGCGACCTGGGCTGGCTGGGCGTGGCCATACCCGAAGCCTACGGCGGTTCCGGGCTTGGCCTTGCCGAGGTGGTCCCCTTGGTGGAGCAGATGGGCCGTCGGCTCATGGCCGGCCCCTTCGTCTCCACAACCCTCGCCGCCCAGGCCCTGATCGCCGGTGGGACCGAGGACCAGAAGCGCGAGGCCCTGCCTCGGATCGCGGCCGGCGAGGCGGCGACCCTGGCCCTGGCCGAGCTGGACACCGACTGGGAGACGGACGCCATCGCCTGCACCGCAACCCGGCAGGCCGACGGCCGCCTGGCCCTGTCCGGGCGCAAGGTCCTGGTCACCGATGCCGACGAGGCTCGCCGGATCATCGCCTCCGTCCGGATCGACGGCACCCCCGCCCTGGTGCTGCTGACGCCCGATGACCTCCCCGCCGGTGCCCTTCGCCGGGAGACGGTGATCGATGGGACGCGAAGGTCCTTCGCCCTGACCCTCGACGGGATCGTACTGGACCCTGACCGGCGGTTCGATCCGGACCGGGCAGTTGCAGCCCTCGAACACATCCACCTGGCGGCCAATCTCCTGGCTGCCGCCGACATGGTGGGCGGGACCCAGGCCTGCATCGACTACACCCTGGACTACCTGCGGACCCGCACCCAGTTCGGCAAGGTGATCGGCTCCTACCAGGCACTGAAGCATCCCATCGTCGACGCCTACACCCGCTACGAGCAGGCCCGGTCGCATCTCTACAGCGCCGCGCACTGCTTCAACGAGCAGGGGACTGGCGAGATCGCCGTTCGCATGGCCAAGGCCTCCGCAGACGTCGCCTACAGCTTCGCCGCCGACCGGGCGATCCAGTTCCACGGGGGCTTCGGCTTCACCTGGGACTGCGACGCCCAGCTCTACCGCCGCCGGGCCATCTGGCACGCGGCCCAGTTCGGCGACGCCGCCTTCCACCGCAAAAAACTCGCCCGCCTTCTCTTCTGATCCCGGACCCGCCATGACCGATACCGCTTCCCCACCGCCCGCCACCCGCGCGGAGGCCCTCGCCATCCTTACGGCGTCCGGCCAACCCTACGAACTGGCGACCCTCGAGATTGGCGGCTACCCGCGGAAGATCTTCGCTGCAGCCCCGCCGACCCTGCGGGAGATGTTCGCCGCCGCCGTGTCGGACGCCACCTTCCTGGTCTATGGCGAGGAGCGCCTGACCTTCGCCGAGGTCGCCCGGGACGCCGCACGCCTGGCTTCCGTCCTGGTCACCCGCTTCGGGGTCGGCAAGGGCGACCGGGTCGCCTTCTCCATGCGCAACTTCCCGGAGTGGGTCATCGTCTACCAGGCGGCGACCTCCATCGGTGCCGTGGCCGTGGCCATGAACGCCCTCTGGCAGTCGGATGAGCTGGAGTATGGCCTGAAGGACTCCGGTGCGAAGGTCTTCATCGCCGACCAGGAGCGCCTGGACCGCCTTGCGGGCTGTTCGCCGGATCTCATCGTGCCGGTCATCGCCGTCCGCGCAGACCGTCCGGGTAAGGCAGCCCGCTATGAGGACCTGATGGCAGAGGCTGCGGGCGCGGCCTTGCCGGCCGCCGACATCGCCCCTGACGATGACGCCACCATCTTCTACACCTCGGGCTCCACGGGCCATCCCAAGGGGGTGGTGTCGTCCCACCGCAACATCATCTCCGCCCTGTTCTCCTGGGAGCTGGACGTCCGCGCCGGCGGCCTCGTGGCGGGGATCGAGCCGGTCCCGCCCGCCCGCCAGCCGGTCGCCCTGCTGGGCGTGCCCCTGTTCCATGTCACCGGCGCCAACGCCATTTTCCTGCAGTGCTACCGGGCCCAGCGCGCCATGGTCTGCATGTACAAGTGGGACGCGGAACTGGCGGCCGAGATCATCGAGCGGGAGCACGTCACCAGCTTTACCGCCC
The DNA here is from genome assembly GCA_903933475.1 of uncultured Alphaproteobacteria bacterium. Classification (GTDB taxonomy): domain Bacteria; phylum Pseudomonadota; class Alphaproteobacteria; order Caulobacterales; family Caulobacteraceae; genus Phenylobacterium. The sequence continues at coordinate 48,928 of CAIZKE010000208.1, forward strand.
CGGCGGCCATGACCGGGGACCTGGTGCGCGAGGCCAAACGGACCTCCCGGGACCTCTCCAGCCTGCTCACCGTCGGCGGCGGCGGGGCGCCCCGGGCGCCCGAGCAGGTCGCGCAGATCGGCTCGTCCTTTGGCCAGGCCATGCCCAACACCGGCTGGGGCATGACCGAGACCAACGCCATCGGCACCGGCATCGGCGGCGAGGAATACCTCAACCGCCCGGCCAGCTCAGGCCGCTGCTCGGCGGTTCTGGAGCTGAAGATCCTCGATGAACAGGGCCGGGCCCTGCCCGCCGGCGAACGGGGCGAACTGCTGATCCGGGGGACCAGCGTCTTCGGGGGTTACTGGAACCGGGCGGAGCTCAACGCAGAGATCTTCGAGGACGGCTGGTTCCGGACCGGGGACGTCGCCTACCTGGACGACGAGGGCTATCTCTTCATCGTCGACCGCATCAAGGACCTCATCATCCGGGGCGGCGAGAACATCGGCTGTGGCCAGGTGGAGGCGGCCCTGCTCAAGCATCCGCACATCCACGAAGCGGCGGTCTATGCGGTGCCGGACGAGCGGCTGGGCGAAGAGGTCGGCGCCACGGTCCACGGCGATCCGGGCCTCGACCCCGACGAAATCCGCGACTTCCTCAAGGATCAGCTCGCCCGGTTCGAGGTGCCGCGCTACATCGACATCTCGCCGGAACCCCTGCCACGTATCGCTTCGGGCAAGATCCTCAAGCGCGGCCTGCGCGACGAGGCGGCCCGCCGTCTCGCCGCCGCCC